>NZ_JBHXNP010000063.1:0-50602 GCF_042719495.1 Streptomyces sp. NPDC058525 | reverse complement strand
CTGCATGCCGTGGGTGCTTCGGCGCTGCGGGTGCGGCTGGCCCCGGTCGGCCCGGACGCGCTGTCCGTCGAAGCCGCCGACGAGACCGGCGGCCTCGTGGTGACGCTGGACTCGGTGGAGTCCCGGCCCCTGGACTTCGGGCAGTGGGACACGACGGCGGACACGGCGGTCGCCGACTCCCTGTTCGGCGTCGACTGGACCGAACTGCCCCCGGTCGAAGGGGCCGACCCCTCTCCGTGGTGGGTGCCGGTGGCCGCCGCCGACGACATCGAGGCCCTGGCCGAGAGCGTCGTACCGGCGGTGGCGCTCCTGGAGGCCGACGGCGGCGACGGCGACGACGCGGTACTGGCTCTGACCTCCCGCGTGCTGGGTGCCGTACAGGCGTGGCTGGCCGCGACCGGCCTGGAGGAGTCGCAGCTCGTCGTGGCCACCCGGGGCGCGGTGCCCGCCGGCGACGGCGCGGTCACCGACCCGGCCGGCTCGGCCGTATGGGGCCTCGTCCGGGCCGCACAGGTCGAGAACCCCGACCGGATCATCCTGATCGACACGGACCCCGCCTCCCGCGAGGGAGCGGAATCCGTGCTGGGCGAGGTGCTCGCGAGCGGCGAGCCGCAGGTCGCCGTCCGCGGCACCACCCTCTCCGCCCCCCGCCTCGTCCGGGCCGGCGGCCAGGCCGCGGACGTACCCGCGGTGTTCGCGACCGAAGGGACCGTCCTCGTCTCGGGCGCCGGCGCCCTGGGCGCTCTGGTTGCCCGCCACCTGGTCACCCGGCACGGCGTACGGAGCCTCGTGCTGGCCAGCCGGAAGGGCCCGGACGCCGAGGGCATGGCCGAGCTGATCGCCGAACTCACCGAGCAGGGCGCCGCCGTAGCGGCCGCGGCCTGCGACGTGTCCGACCGCGGCCAGGTGAAGGCCCTGCTGGCCTCCGTCCCGGCCGCACACCCGCTGACCGGTGTCATCCACACCGCCGGCGTGCTGGACGACGGTGTCCTCGCGGCGCAGACCCCGGAGCGGCTGGCGAAGGTGTTCGCGCCGAAGGTGGACGCCGTACGCCACCTCGACGAGCTCACCCGCGACCTCGGCCTCGACACGTTCATCGTGTTCTCCTCCGCCTCGGGCGTGTTCGGCTCGGCCGGCCAGGGCAACTACGCGGCGGCCAACGCCTTCCTCGACGGCCTGATGTCGAGCCGTCGCGCGGCGGGCCTGCCCGGGCAGTCGCTCGCCTGGGGCCTGTGGGAGCAGGCCACCGCCATGACCGCCCACCTGGGCGGGGCCGACCAGGCGCGGGCGAGCCGCGGCGGTGTGCTGGCGATGACGGCGGCCGAGGGCATGGAACTGCTCGACGCGGCCGCCGCGTCCGGGCAGGAGCTGCTGGTACCGGTCAACCTGGACCTGCGGACGCTGCGCACCCAGGCCGCCGCCGGTGCGGGAGTCCCGCACCTGATGCGCGGACTGGTCCGGGCGGGCCGGCAGCAGGCCCGGGCCGCGTCCGCCACCGACGGCGGGCTGGCCGGCCGCCTCGCCGGACTCGCCGCGGCGGAGCAGGAGGAACTGCTCCTCGACCTGGTGCGCGCCCAGGTCGCGGTCGTACTCGGCCACGCCGGACCGGAGAACGTCCGGGCCGAAATGGCCTTCAAGGACACCGGGTTCGATTCGCTCACCTCGGTGGAACTGCGCAACCGGCTGCGCGAGGCGACCGGCCTCAAGCTTCCGGCCACGCTCGTCTTCGACTACCCGACCCCGCTGACCATCGCCCGCTACCTGCGCGACGAGCTCGGGACCAGCGACGACGTGCTCTCCCTGCTGAACGCGAAGATCGAGGACGTCGAGTCGCTGATCACCGGTCTGCGCCTCGACCAGAAATCCAGTATCGCCCTGCGGCTTCAGGGTTTGGTGGCCAGGTGCAACGGAGTGCTCGAGGCGACGGACGCCTCCACGGTGGCGGAGCAACTGGAATCCGCATCCGCCGATGAAATCTTCGACTTCATCGACGGTGAATTCGGCCTCAACTGATACCAGTTCACGCTTTGCGGTTCCATCACACCTTCGTAAGGACTAAAGAATGGCCACGGACGAAAAACTCCTCAAGTACCTCAAGCGCGTCACGACCGAGTTGCACACCTTGCGTCAGCAGGGCTCGCGCCACGCGGACGAGCCGATCGCGATCGTCGGCATGGCGTGCCGCTTCCCGGGTGGTGTGACCGGGCCGGAGGACTTGTGGCGCTTGGTGTCCGAGGGCCGGGACGCGATGTCGTCCTTCCCGGAGGACCGTGGCTGGGACCTGGAGGGGCTCTTCGACCCGGACCCCGATCACGCGGGCACGTCCTACACCGACCAGGGTGGCTTCCTTCAGGGTGCGGGCCTCTTCGACGCGGGGTTCTTCGGGATCTCGCCGCGCGAGGCACTGGTGATGGACCCGCAGCAGCGGCTGCTGCTGGAGACCTCGTGGGAGGCACTGGAGGGCGCCGGCATCGACCCGGTGTCGCTGAAGGGCACCGACGTCGGCGTGTTCTCCGGGGTGTTCACCCAGGGCTACGGGGCCGGTGTCGGCGCGATCCCGCCGGAGCTGGAGGGCTTCGCGGGGACCGGAGGCGCGTCGAGCGTGGCCTCCGGCCGTGTCTCGTACGTCCTGGGCCTCGAGGGCCCGGCGGTCACCGTGGACACCGCCTGCTCGTCCTCGCTGGTGACGATGCACCTGGCCGCGCAGGCCCTGCGCCAGGGCGAGTGCTCGATGGCGCTGGCCGGCGGTGCGACCGTGATGGCGACGCCCGGCACCTTCGTGGCGTTCTCCCGGCAGCGGGTCCTGGCCGGCGACGGCCGGTGCCGTGCGTTCGCGGACGGCGCGGACGGCACGGGCTGGGCCGAGGGCGTCGGCGTGCTCGTACTGGAGCGGCTGTCGGTGGCGCGCGAGCGCGGGCACCAGGTGCTCGCGGTGCTGCGGAGCAGTGCCGTGAACCAGGACGGCGCGTCCAACGGCCTGACCGCCCCCAACGGCCCCTCGCAGCAGCGGGTCATCCGCAAGGCGCTGGCCTCCGCCGGGCTGGTCCCTGCGGACGTGGACGTGGTGGAGGCGCACGGCACCGGTACGGCGCTCGGCGACCCGATCGAGGCGCAGGCGCTGCTGGCGACCTACGGCCAGGGCCGGGACCCGGAGCAGCCGCTGTGGCTGGGCTCCCTCAAGTCGAACATCGGCCACACGCAGGCCGCCGCCGGCGTCGCCGGCGTGATCAAGATGGTGCAGGCGATCCGGCACGGCGTCATGCCGCCCACGCTGCACGTGGAGAAGCCCACGACCCAGGTCGACTGGACCGAGGGCGCGGTCGAGCTGCTGACCGAGGCGCGGCAGTGGCCGCAGAACGGCCGCCCGCGCCGCGCCGGCGTGTCGTCCTTCGGTGTCAGCGGTACGAACGCGCACGTCATCCTGGAGGAGGCCCCGCAGGAGGAGGCCGGCCAGGACACCGCCGAGGCCGCGCCCGCGGGCGCCGTGCCGCTGGTGGTGTCGGCGCGCAGCACCGGTGCGCTGGCCGGTCAGGCCGGGCGCCTGGCCTCGTACCTGGAGTCCGCCGACGGCGAGGTGCCTTTGGCGGGCGTCGCCGGGGCGCTGCTGTCGGGCCGTGCGCTGCTGGGCGAGCGCGCGGTGGTCGTGGCCGGTACGAACGAGGAGGCGCTGGCCGGCCTGCGGGCGCTGGAGCGCGGCGAGAACGCACCCGGTGTGGTCTCCGGCAGCGCGGCCGGTTCGGGCGCACCGGGCAAGGCCGTATGGGTGTTCCCGGGCCAGGGCTCGCAGCGCGTGGGCATGGGCCGGGAACTGTACGAGCGGTACCCGGTGTTCGCGCGGGCCCTGGACGAGGCGTGCGAGCAGCTCGACGCGCGGCTGGCCGGGTGGGTCGACCACCCGGTGCGCGACGTGGTGCTCGGCAAGGTGCCGGGCAGCGCCGGACTCCTCGACCAGACGGTGTTCACGCAGGCCGGCCTGTTCGCGGTGGAAACCGCGCTGTACCGGCTCGTGGAGTCCTGGGGCGTGCGGCCGGACGTCGTGATCGGACACTCGGTCGGCGAGATCACCGCCGCCCACGCCGCCGGTGCGCTGTCCCTGGAGGACGCGGCGCGCCTGGTCGCGGCCCGCGGCCGGCTGATGCAGGCGCTGCCGCCGGGCGGGGCCATGGTCGCGGTCGGGGCCGGCGAGGCGGAGGTCGCCGGGCTGCTGGGCGAGGGCGTGGAGATCGCCGCGGTCAACGGCCCGACCTCGGTGGTGCTCTCCGGTGAGGAGGAAGTGGTCCTCGCCGCGGCCGGACGGCTGAAGGCGCAGGGGCACAAGACGAAGCGGCTGGCGGTCTCGCACGCGTTCCACTCGCTGCGGATGGAGCCGATGCTGGCCGAGTTCGCCGCCGAGCTCAGCGGCATCGAGTGGAAGACGCCGGCCGTCCCGGTGGTCTCGAACGTGACCGGACGCCTGGCCGAGCCGGGCGAGCTCGCCGACCCGCAGTACTGGGCCGGGCACGTGCGCCGGCCGGTGCGGTTCGCCGAGGGGATCGCGGCCGCGGTCGCCTACGGCGGCACCCTGTTCGTCGAGATGGGTCCGGGAGCGGCCCTGACCGGCCTGGTCGAGGAGACCGCCACCGCCGCGGACGCCGACGTGACCTGCGTCGCCGCGCTGCGCGACGGCCGCCCGGAGGAGCAGACGCTGCTGACCTCCGTGGCCCGGCTGTTCGTGCACGGCACGGCCGTGGACTGGAGCGGCCTGCTGCCGCAGACGGCCGGACCCGCCTGGGCGGACCTGCCGACGTACGCCTTCGACCGCCGCCACTACTGGCTGCCGCCGGCCGCACAGGCCACGGACGCCGCGTCGTTGGGGCAGGCGACCGCCGACCACCCGCTGCTGGGCGCGGTCGTACGGCTGCCGCAGTCCGACGGGCTGGTCTTCACCTCGCGGCTGTCGCTGCGCTCGCACCCCTGGCTGGCCGACCACCGGGTCGGCGGTGTGGTGCTCGTCGCGGGCACCGGACTGGTGGAGCTCGCCGTCCGCGCCGGTGACGAGGTCGGCTGCGGGGTCCTGGAGGAGCTGGTGATCGAGGCGCCGCTGGTGGTGCCCGAGCACGGCGGCGTACGGGTCCTGGTCGCGGTCGGCGGCGCGGGCGCGAACGGCTCCCGCACGGTGGACGTGTACTCCCAGCGCGAGGACGCGATCGACGACGGCCCCGACACGTGGGCGCGGCACGCCACCGGCATGCTGTCGGCCACCGCTCAGGCGGCCGGCGCCGGCAACGCCTTCGACTTCACCGCCTGGCCGCCGGCCGGTGCCCAGGCCGTCGAGGTCGGGGACTTCTACGCCGGACTGGTCGACAGCGGGTACGGCTACGGCCCGGTGTTCCAGGGCCTGCGCGCGGTGTGGCGGCGCGGCGAGGAACTCTTCGCCGAGGCCGCCCTGCCCGAGGACCACCACAAGGAAGCCGCCCGGTACGGCATCCACCCCGCGCTGCTCGACGCGGCCCTGCACACCGGCATGTTCGGGGCGGGCACGGGCACGACGGGCGAGGAGCCCGGACGGCCGGTGCTGCCCTTCGCGTGGAACGGGCTCGAACTGCACGCCTCCGGCGCCACGGCCCTGCGGGTGCGCATGGCGCCCGGCGGGCCCGGTGCCGTATCGCTGACGGCGGCGGACGAGTCCGGCGGCCTGGTCGTGACGCTGGACTCGCTGGTGTCCCGTCCGGTGTCCGCGGAGCAGCTGGAGACGGCGGCGGACACCGTCACCGCCAACTCGCTGTTCCAGGTGGAGTGGACCGGGCTGCCCGCGGCCCCGGGCACGGAGCCCGCGCCCTCCTGGGTGGCAGTGTCCTCCGCTGACGAGGTGACGGCGCCGGCCGAGGGCGCGCAGCCCCCGGCCGTGGCGCTCCTGGAGGCGGTCGGCGGCGAGGGCGAGGACGCCGTGCTGGCGCTGACCTCTCGCGTGCTGGAGGTCGTCCAGGCGTGGCTGGCCGGCGAGGGGCTGGAGGAGTCGCAGCTGGTCGTGGTGACCCGCGGCGCGGTCCCCGCCGGAGACGGCACGGTCACCGACCCGGCCGGCTCGGCCGTGTGGGGTCTGGTGCGAGCCGCCCAGGCGGAGAACCCGGACCGGATCGTCCTGATCGACGCCGACCCCGCCGGTGACGGCGATGTGGAGCCGGTGCTGGGCGCGGTCCTCGCGAGCGGCGAGCCGCAGGTCGCGGTCCGCGGCACGGCGCTCTCCGTCCCCCGGCTCGCCCGCACGGCCGCCCAGACCCCCGGTGCTCCGGCGGTGTTCGGAGCGGAGGGCACGGTCCTGGTCACCGGCGCCGGCTCGCTGGGCGCCCTCGTGGCCCGCCACCTGGTCACCCGGCACGGCGTACGGAGCCTCGTGCTGGCCAGCCGTCGCGGCGCCGAGGCCGAGGGCATGGCCGACCTGGTCGCCGAACTCACCGGACAGGGCGCCGCCGTATCGGTCGCGGCCTGCGACGTGTCCGACCGCGCCCAGGTGGAGGCCCTGCTCGCCTCGGTCCCGGCCGAGCACCGGCTGACCGGAGTCGTCCACACCGCCGGTGTGCTCGACGACGGTGTGATCGCGGCGCAGACCCCGGAGCGGCTGGCGAAGGTGTTCGCCCCGAAGGTGGCCGCGGTACGCCACCTCGACGAGCTCACCCGCGCCCTCGACCTCGACGCCTTCGTCGTCTTCTCGTCCGCCTCCGGTGTCTTCGGCTCGGCCGGCCAGGGCAACTACGGTGCGGCGAACGCCTTCCTGGACGGGCTGGTGGCCGGCCGTCGCGCGGCGGGCCTGCCGGGCCTGTCACTGGCCTGGGGCCTGTGGGAGCAGATCAACGGCATGACCGCCCACCTCAGCGGCGCCGACCAGGCACGTATGAACCGCGGTGGCGTACAGGCGATATCCGCCGTCGAGGGCATGGAGCTCTTCGACGCGGCCGTGGCCTCCGGACAGGCCCTGGTGGTGCCGGTCAAGCTGGACCTGCGCAGCGTACGGGCCGACGCGTCGGCCGGCGCGGGAGTGCCGCCGCTGATGCGCGGCCTGGTCCGGGCGGGCCGGCAGCAGGCGCGGGCGGCCTCCGCCGGAGACGGCGGGCTGGTGCGCCGGCTCGCGGGGCTCGGCGCGGCGGAGCAGGAGGCACTGCTCCTCGACCTGGTGCGTGCGCAGGTCGCGCTCGTGCTCGGGCACACCGGGCCGGGCGGTGTCGGGGCGGAAACGGCCTTCAAGGACGCCGGGTTCGACTCCCTCATCTCGGTGGAACTGCGCAACCGGCTGCGCGAGGAGACCGGCCTCAAGCTTCCGGCCACCCTGGTCTTCGACTACCCGACCCCGCTGGCCCTCGCCCGCTACCTGCGCGACGAGCTCGGAGACACGGTCGCCGACGCCCCCGTCCCGACGGCCGCCGCCGTCGCGGACCCCGACGAGCCGATCGCGATCGTCGGCATGGCCTGCCGTCTGCCGGGCGGCGTGAGGGACCCCGAGGGGCTGTGGCGGCTGGTGTCCGAGGGCCGTGAGGGCATGTCGGACTTCCCCGACGACCGCGGCTGGGACCTGGACGGCCTCTTCGACGCGGACCCCGAGAGCACCGGCACCTCGTACACCTCCCAGGGCGGCTTCCTCGAAGGCGCGGGCCTCTTCGACCCGGCGTTCTTCGGGATCTCGCCGCGCGAGGCCCTCGCCATGGACCCCCAGCAGCGCGTGCTGCTGGAGACCTCCTGGGAGGCCATGGAGCAGGCCGGGATCGACCCGGCCTCGCTGAAGGGCACCGACGTCGGCGTCTTCTCCGGCGTCTCCAGCCAGGGCTACGGGGCGGGCGCCGGCGAGGCGCCGGAGCTGGAGGGCTTCGCTGCCACGGCGTCCGCGGCGAGCGTCGCGTCCGGCCGCGTGTCGTACGTGTTCGGCTTCGAGGGCCCGGCCGTCACCATCGACACCGCCTGCTCGTCCTCGCTCGTGGCCATGCACCTGGCAGCGCAGTCGCTGCGCCAGGGCGAGTGCTCGATGGCGCTGGCCGGCGGTGCCACCGTGATGGCGTCCCCCGGCACCTTCGTGGAGTTCTCCCGGCAGCGCGGCCTGGCCGCCGACGGCAGGTGCAAGTCCTACGCCGACGGCGCCGACGGCACCGGCTGGGCCGAGGGCGTGGGCATCGTGGCCCTGGAGCGGCTGTCGGTGGCGCGCGAGCGCGGCCACCGCGTGCTGGCGGTGCTGCGCGGCAGCGCCGTCAACCAGGACGGCGCGTCCAACGGCCTCACCGCCCCGAACGGCCCCTCGCAGCAGCGGGTCATCCGCAAGGCCCTCGACAGCGCCGGCCTCGCCGCGTCCGAAGTCGACGTGGTCGAGGGGCACGGCACCGGTACGGCCCTGGGCGACCCGATCGAGGCCCAGGCCCTGCTCGCCACCTACGGGCGGAACCGGAACCCGGAGCAGCCGCTGTGGCTGGGCTCCCTCAAGTCGAACATCGGCCACTCGCAGGCCGCCGCCGGCGTCGCGAGCGTGATCAAGATGGTGCAGGCCCTGCGGCACGGGGTCATGCCCCCGACGCTGCACGTGGACGAGCCCACGAGCCAGGTGGACTGGACGGCGGGCGCCGTCGAGCTGCTGACCGAGGCCCGGGAGTGGTCTCGCAACGGTCATCCGCGCCGGGCCGGCGTGTCCTCATTCGGCATCAGCGGAACGAACGCCCACCTGATCCTGGAAGAGGCGCCGGCCGAGGCCGCCGCCACCACCGCCACTGAAGAGCAGGCGCCCGCGGGCGTCGTACCGCTGGTGGTCTCCGCCCGCAACGCCGGCTCGCTCGCACGTCAGGCCGGGCGGCTCGCGGAGTTCGTGGACGGCGCCGACGGGGCGTCCCTGGCCTCCGTGGCCGGGGCGCTGGTGTCGGGCCGCGCCGTCTTCGGCGAGCGTGCGGTCGTCCTGGCCGACTCCGGCCAGGAGGCGCTCGCCGCACTGGGCGCACTGGCCCGGGGCGAGAGCACGGCCGCCGTCGTCTCCGGCAGCGCCGGCTCGGGTACGCCCGGCAAGGTCGTGTGGGTGTTCCCGGGCCAGGGTGCGCAGTGGGCGGGCATGGGCCGCGAACTGCTGGACTCCTCCCCGGTGTTCGCCGAGCGGATCGCCGCATGCGCGGCCGCCCTCGCCCCCTTCGTCGACTGGTCCCTGATCGAGGTCCTGCGCGGCGAGACCGAGCCCCAGCTCATCGAGCGGGTCGACGTCCTCCAGCCCGCCAGCTTCGCCGTGATGGTCGGTCTGGCGGCCGTCTGGTCGTCCGTCGGCCTCAAGCCCGACGCGGTCCTCGGCCACTCGCAGGGCGAGATCGCCGCCGCCTGTGTCTCGGGCGCGCTCTCGCTCCAGGACGCGGCCCGCGTGGTCGCGCTGCGCAGCCAGGTGATCGCGTCGGAGCTGGCCGGCCGCGGCGGTATGGCCTCGGTCGCGCTCAGCGCAGACGAAGCGGTCACGCGGATCGAGCCGTGGGCGGACCGCGTCGAGGTCGCGGCCGTCAACGGGCCGTCCTCCGTGGTCATCGCCGGTGACGCCGAGGCGCTCGACGAGGCCCTGGCAGCCCTGTCCGCCGAAGGCGTCCGGGTCCGCCGCGTCGCGGTGGACTACGCCTCGCACACCCGCCACGTCGAGGACATCCGAGACGCACTGGCCGGGGAGCTGGCCGGGGTCGACGCCCAGGCGCCGAAGGTGCCGTTCTACTCGACGGTCTCCGGCACGTGGATCGAGGACGCCGGCGTCCTCGACGGCGACTACTGGTACCGCAACCTGCGCGCACAGGTCGGCTTCGGCCCCGCCGTGACCGACCTCCTCCGCCAGGGCCACGGGGTGTTCGTCGAGGTCAGCGCCCATCCGGTGCTGGTCCAGCCGATCACCGAGACGGTCGACGAGGCCGACGCCCAGGCGGTCGTGACGGGTTCGCTGCGCCGCGAGGACGGCGGCCCGCGCCGCCTGTACGCCTCGATGGCCGAGCTGTTCGTCGGGGGCATCGCGCTGGACTGGAAGGCCGTGCTCCCGCAGGCGGCGGCTTCCCGGCGCGTGGAGCTGCCGACGTACGCCTTCGACCACCAGCACTTCTGGCTGCGGCCGGCCGGTCAGCCGACCGACGCGACCTCCCTGGGCCTCGCCGGCGCCGATCACCCGATGCTGGGCGCGGTGGTGCAGCTGCCGCACTCCGACGGGTTCATCTTCACCTCGCGGCTCTCGCTGCGCACGCACCCCTGGCTGGCCGACCACCGGGTCCGCGGCGTGGTGCTCGTACCGGGCACGGGCCTGGTGGAGCTCGCGGTGCGCGCCGGCGATGAGGCCGGCTGCGGGGTCCTGGAGGAGCTGGTGATCGAGGCGCCGCTGGTGGTGCCCGAGACCGGCGGCGTACGCGTCCAGGTCGTGGTCGGCGGACCGCGTGAGAACGGCTCCCGCACGGTGGACGTGTACTCCCGGCGCGAGGACGCCGCCGGCGACGGCGGTACGGACGCGTGGACCCGGCACGCCACCGGCATGCTGGCCGTCACCGTCCGGGCGAACTCCGGCGCCACCGCGTTCGACTTCGCGGCCTGGCCGCCGGCCGGCGCGAAGCAGGTGGACGTCAGCAGCGGCTACGGCCGGCTCGCCGAGGTCGGGTACGGCTACGGGCCGGCCTTCAAGGGCGTGCGCGCGGTCTGGCGGCGCGGCGAGGAACTCTTCGCCGAGGTCGCCCTGCCCGAGGAGCACCGCAAGGAGGCCGGCGGGTTCGGCATCCACCCGGCGCTGCTCGACGCGGCCCTGCACTCGGCCATGCTGACCACCGCCGCAGCGGCCGCCGACGGTGTCGAAGGCGACGGCGAAGGTGACGGCGAAGGCGACGGCCAGGAGCTTCAGCTGCCGTTCGCCTGGAACGGGCTGGAGCTGTACGCGGCCGGTGCCTCGGTGCTGCGCGTGCGCATCGCACGCAACGAGGACGACGCGATGTCGTTCCAGGCGGCCGACGAGACCGGCGGTCTGGTCGTGACGATGGACTCGCTGGTGGGCCGGGTGGTGTCCGCCGAGCAGCTGGAGACGGCCGCGGGCACACCGGGCGCCGACGCGCTGTTCCAGGTGAAGTGGAACGAACTGCCCCTGACCCAGGGGACCGAGCCCGCGCCGTCCTGGGTGGCCGTGTCCACCGCCGAGCAGGTGGCGACCCTGGCCGACGACGTGGAATCGGGCGCTCCGGCCCCGGCGATGGCGGTCATGGAAGCCGTCGCCGACGCGGCCGAGGGCGAGGACGCCGTACTGGGGCTCGCCTGCCGGGTCCTGGAGGTGGTGCAGTGCTGGCTGGCCGGGACCGGGCTGGAGGAGTCGCGGCTGGTGATCGCGACCCGGGGCGCGGTGCCCGCCGGCGGTGACGGCACGGTGACCGACCCGGCCGGAGCGGCCGTATGGGGTCTGGTGCGCGCCGCACAGGCGGAGAACCCCGACCGGATCGTCCTGCTCGACACCGACCCGGCCGCCGACGTCCCCGTGGAGCAGGTGCTGGCGGCGGTACTGGCCAGCGGCGAGCCGCAGGTCGCGGTCCGCGGCACGACCCTCTCCGTCCCCCGGCTGGCCCGGGCGGCCGGTCAGGCCCCGGACGCCCCCGCGGTGTTCGGGCCCGAGGGCACCGTCCTCGTCTCGGGCGCCGGTTCGCTGGGCGGCCTGGTGGCCCGCCACCTGGTCGCGCGGCACGGCGTACGGAGCCTGGTGCTGGCCAGCCGTCGCGGCGGCGAGGCCGAGGGCATGGCCGACTTGGTCGCCGAACTCACCGGACAGGGCGCCGCCGTGTCGGTGGTGGCCTGCGATGTGTCCGACCGCGGCCAGGTGGAGGCCCTGCTGGCCTCCGTGCCGGCCGAGCACCGGCTGACCGGAGTCGTCCACACCGCCGGTGTGACCGACGACGGCGTGATCGGGATGCTGACTCCGGAGCGGCTGGCGAAGGTGTTCGCCCCGAAGGTGGACGCGGTACGGCACCTCGACGAGCTGACCCGCGGCCTCGACCTCGATGCCTTCGTTGTCTACTCGTCCGTCTCGGCGCTCTTCATGGGCGCGGGCAGCGGCAGCTACGCGGCGGCGAACGCCTTCCTGGACGGCCTGATGGCCGACCGCCGGGCGGCCGGCCTGCCCGGTCTGTCGCTGGCCTGGGGCCTGTGGGAGCAGAGCAACGGCATGGCGGAGCACATCGACGACCTCACCAGGAACCGGATGAACCGGCGCGGCGGCCTGCTGCCGATCGCCCCGGCGGAGGGCATGGAACTGTTCGACGCCGCCGTCGGCTCCGGCCACGCGCTGCTGGTGCCCGTCAAGCTGGACCTGCGGGCGCTGCGCACCCAGGCCGCGGGCGGCGGGGGAGTCCCCCACCTGCTGCGCGGCCTGGTACGGGCCGGACGGCAGCTGGTGCAGGCCGCCGGCGAGAACGAGGACCCGCGCAAGCTGTCCGAGCGGCTGACCGGACTGTCCGCCGCCGATCAGCAGAAGGTCCTGCTCGACCTGGTGCGGGCCCAGGTGGCCGCGGTATTGGGCTACAGCCCGACCTACCACTTCGACGCGGACCAGGGCCTCTTCGAGATCGGCTTCGACTCCCTGACCGCCATCGAGCTCCGCAACCGGCTGCGCAACCTCACCGAGACGAAGCTCTCCCCCAACCTCGTCTTCGACTGCCCGACGCCCGGACTGCTCGCCGGGTACCTGCACGAGCTGATGTGCGGCGACGAGGCCGCGCGTTCCGTAGCGGTCTCCGTCTGAAAGAGGGTGATGACATGTTCGACGTAAACAGGTACCTGCAGCGCATCGGCTGTGACGGAGAGACCGGTGTGGACATCGGGACGCTGCGCAAGCTGCACAAGAGCCACCTCATGGCCCTCCCGTACAACAGCTTCGCCTACGACCTCGCCGACGGGATCGACATCGTCGACCTCGACGAGGACGCCATGTTCGAGAAGACGATCATCAACGGGCAGGGCGGTGCCTGCTACCACCTGAACCGGATGTTCCACCGCCTGCTCCGCGAACTGGGCTACGACGTCACGCTGATCGCGGGCAGCACCGCCACCGGCTGGGACACCTTCAAGCTCGGCATCGAGCACATGTTCAACCAGGTGTCCCTGGACGGCGAGCAGTGGCTCGTGGACGTCGGCTACCCGGGTCCGTCCTACACGGAGCCGCTGCTGGTCACCGACGCGGTGCAGGCCCAGTACGGAAGCCAGTTCCGGCTGGTCGACCACGGAACGGAGATCGCCCTGCAGCGCCGGGGAGCTATCACCCGGTGGAGCGTCGTCTACACCTTCACCCTGACACCCCGGGAGTGGAACGACTGGAAGGAACTGGAGGACTGCTTCCGGGGAATCCTGTCGGATCCCGCCCGGCACGACGACAAGGACGACAAGGAGGTCCTGTGCGGCCGGACCTTCGAGAACGGCCAGGTCGTGATGAAGCAGCGGCGCTACCTGACGGTCCGTGACGGGCGCGAACAGGTGCGCACGATCATGGACGACGAAGAGCACCGGACACTGATCGACGGCATCGTGTCCGGCCCGCTCAGCTGAATTTTTTGCACTCCCACCCCCCACGCGTAACACCGCTCATCCCGAATGTGATTCGAACCGAGTTGGCACACGAAAGGGAGAACAGTGGAAAGAGAAACGGCTGACGTCATCGTGATAGGCGGAGGACCGGCCGGCGCAGTGAGCGCCCTGGTCCTCGCCCGGCAGGGCCACCGCGTGGTCCTGCTGGAGAAGGACGAGTTCCCCCGCTTCCACATCGGCGAGTCCTTGCTGCCCTACATGATGGGCCTGTTCGAGCAGATCGGGCTCCGCGAGGCCGTGGAGGCACAGGGCTACGTCCCCAAGTTCGGCGGCGAGTTCATCGACCCGACGGAGACGAAGTTCTTCGAGGGCGTCTTCCGGGCCGACTTCACCAAGCAGGGTGAAGGGCGCCATCTCAGCGCTTTCCAGGTCGAACGCGCCAAGTTCGACAAAATGCTCACCGACCAGGCCGAGGCGGCCGGGGCGGAGGTCCTCTTCGGAGCCAACGTGACCGAGCTGCTCATGGACGGCGACCGCATGGTCGGCGTCCGCTACGAGCGCGAGGGCGCGGGCCACGAGCTGCGTTCGGCCTACGTGGTCGACGCGAGCGGCCGCGCCGGCCGCATCGCCCACCGCTTCGGACTGCGCAAGACCCTCGAGAAGCTCCGCATGGTGGCGGTGTTCCGGCACTACGAAGGACTCGACGAGAGCCACAACCTCGGTGTCGAGGGCGACATCCAGGTCGGCGCCCACGACGACGGCTGGGTCTGGGCGATCCCGCTGTCGAAGGACGCCATCAGCGTGGGCACGGTCATGCCGCGCGACGTGCTGCGCGCGACGACGCCCGAGAAGGCGTTCGAGGAGCACGTGGCCAGGATCCCCAGGATCACCGCGCGGCTGACCGGGACCCGCCCCACCACCGACCTCAGGGTCGAGACCGACTACTGCTACCACTCGGACACGGTCACCGGGTCCGGCTGGCTCATGGTCGGAGACGCGGGCTGTTTCGGCGACCCGATGTTCTCCGGCGGTGTGCTGGTGGCGACGGCCACCGCCGTCCGCGCGGCCGAGACGATCGGGGCGGCACTGGCCGACCCGGCGGCGGAGACCCGCCTGTTCGACACCTATTCCAACTACTTCAAGACGGGCTACGACACGTACATCCGCCTCATCCACGCCTACTACGAGGGCGAGCTGGTGTCGGTGGCCGCCGACGCCGCCCGCTCGACACGGCGCGAGGCCCTGGAGAAGTACGTGATCCGGCTCATCGGCGGCGACTTCTGGAGTGAGCACAACCCCATGGCACAGGAAATGCGGCGGCGGACCGAATGGGACACCTTCGCCCCGTTCAGGCGGGTGTACGGCTGCCCGTCCTATCCCCAGCTGGACGAATTCGACCGTAAGGAGCGGGCCGCGGCGCGCGTGTACAGGGCGACGGCGGGTCGGTAGAACGTGATGGCTTCCATTCCTCTGCGCCTCAGAGACCACTCGTACGACATCCTCATCGGACCGGGGGTGCGTACGTCGCTCGCCGAGACCATCCAACGGCTGGGCGCCAGGCGGGCCGTCGTGGTGTCGGCCCGCCCGGAGGAATGGGTGCCCGACACCGGTGTGGAAACCCTGCTGCTGCCGGCCCGGGACGGCGAGCAGGACAAGACCCTCGCCACGGTGGAGGCGCTGTGCGGTGAGTTCGTCCGGTTCGGACTCACCCGGTCCGACGTCGTCGTCTCCTGCGGCGGCGGCACCACCACCGACGTGGTCGGACTCGCGGCGGCGCTCTACCACCGCGGCGTCCCCGTCATCCACCTCCCGACGACGCTGCTCGCCCAGGTGGACGCCAGCGTCGGCGGGAAGACGGCGGTCAACCTGCCGGCCGGCAAGAACCTGGTCGGCGCGTACTGGCAGCCCAGCGCCGTGCTGTGCGACACCGACTACCTGTCGACCCTGCCGCGCCGGGAGATGCTGAACGGCCTCGGCGAGATCGCCCGCTGCCACTTCATCGGCGCCCCCGACCTGCGCGGGCTGCCGCTGGAGGAGCAGATCACCGCCAGCGTCACCCTCAAGGCCGGAGTCGTGGAGCGGGACGAACGCGACACGGGCCTGCGACACCTGCTCAACTACGGCCACACACTGGGCCATGCGCTGGAGAAGGCCACCGGTTTCGCGCTGCGCCACGGCGAGGCGGTGGCCATCGGGACGGTCTTCGCGGGCCGGCTCGCCGGCGCGCTGGGCCGCATCGACGAGGCGCGGGTGGCGGAACACCTGGACGTCGTCCGGTACTACGGCCTGCCCACCGCCCTGCCGGCCGAGGCCGACGCCGCGGACCTCATGGACCTGATGCGGCACGACAAGAAGGCGATGACCGGACTCGGCTTCGTTCTGGACGGCCCGAAGGGCGCGGAACTGGTCAGCGACGTACCCCAGGAGGTCGTCGCGCGGGTCCTGGACCGGATGCCCCGGACGCGGACGGCCGACCTCGTCGGCGACGCCGCGCCCGGAGCCTCCACGACCGATGTGGTTTGACATGAAGCTTGTAACCCAGCGGCCGGCCGATCTCGACGGACCGGCCGGCACCGACCCGGTGGCGGACCACCGGCTGTTCCACCGGCTGGAGGCGGCGCTGGCCAGGCCGGCCGCGCAGCAGCCCGTCTGGCCGGACCCAGAGCGGGCCCGCGACGCGGTGGAACTGCTGAGCCGGTCCGAGCCCGTCGTGACACAGGCCGAGACGGCACGGCTGGGCAGGCAGCTCGCCGCGGTCGCGCGCGGCGAGGCGTTCCTGCTCCAGGGCGGCGACTGCGCCGAGACCTTCGCCGGGAACACCGAAGCCCATGTGCGGGCCAATCTGCGCACGCTCACCGACATGGCCGACGTGCTCGCCGACGGCACCGGACTGCCCGTCGTCAAGATCGCCCGGATGGCCGGCCAGTACGCCAAGCCCCGCTCCCAGGCCGTCGACGCGCTGGGACTGCCCGTCTACCGCGGCGACCTGGTCAACTCCGTCGAGCCCACCCCCGCGGCCCGGACGGCCGATCCCCACCGGATGCTGCGGGCCCGCGCCGACGCGGCACGCGCGATGGACCTGGTCCGCTCGTTCCACGACGTCCACGTCAGCCACGAGGCGCTCCTGCTCGACTACGAGAAGTCCCTGCTGCGGGTGGACACGACGGGGCCCGTGCCCCGGCTGTCCAGCGGGCTGGGGCACTTCCTGTGGATCGGCGAACGCACCCGCCGGCTCGACGGCGCGCACATCGCGTTCGCGGAACTCCTCTCCAACCCGATCGGCCTCAAGATCGGCCCCGGCACCACCCCGGACATGGCCGTCGCCTACGTGCGCCGCCTCGACCCGCACCGCGAACCCGGGCGGCTGACGCTGATCAGCCGCATGGGACACGCACAGGTCCGGGACGTGCTCCCGCCGATCGTGGAGAAGGTCGCCGCCACCGGTCACGAGGTGATCTGGCAGTGCGATCCGATGCACGGCAACACCCACACGTCCGCCAACGGATACAAGACGCGCGACATCCTGCGGATCACCGACGAGATCACCGGATTCTTCGAGGTCCACCGGCGGTTGGGCACCCACCCCGGCGGCATCCACCTCGAAGTGACCGGTGACGACGTCACCGAATGCGTCGGCGGGGCCTCGGGAGTGACCGAAGCCGACCTGCCGGCCCGCTACCGCACCGCCTGCGACCCCCGCCTCAACGCGGCCCAGTCCAGGGAGATCGCCCACCGCGTCGCCGGACTGGCGGCGGCCGGCCTCGCCGGGGCAGTGCTGCGATGACCCGACTGCCCCCCGCCATCCCCATCACCGGCACCACCCGCCTGTACGCCGTCCTGGGGCACCCCATCGCCCAGGTCCAGGCACCCACGCTGATGCACCCGATCTTCGCGAGCCTGCGGATCGACGCGGTGGTCGTCCCCGTGCACGCCCGGCCCGAGAACCTCGAACACGTCGTGCGCGGGCTCCAGCGGATGGACAACCTCGACGGCATGTTCATCACCGTGCCCCACAAGGTCGCCGTGCCCCGGCTGGCCGACCGCCGCGGCCCGACCGTGGACATCGTCGGGAGCGCCAACGTGATGCGCCGCGACACCGACGGCGGCTGGCTCGCCGAGAACTTCGACGGATCCGGCTTCGTCGCCGGCCTCGTCGCGGCCGGCCACGACCCCGGTGGCCGGCGCGCCGCCCTCGTCGGCGCGGGCGGAGCGGGCAGCGCCATCGCCGCGGCGCTGCTGACCGCCGGCGTCGAGCGGCTGGGAGTGTACGACTGGGACCCCGCGAAACTCGGCGCGCTGGTCTCCCGCCTCGAAGCGCACTGGCCCGGCCGGGTGTTCGCCCTGGACGGACCGCGGCTGCGCGACGCCGACCTCGCCGTGAACGCAACACCGCTCGGCATGCACGCGGGAGACCAGCTGCCGTTCCCCCTGGACTCCCTGCCGCGGCACTGCGTGGTCGCCGACATCGTCATGAAACCCCGCGAGACGCGGCTCCTGCGCCACGCCGCCGCACACGGCCACCCGATCCACCACGGCATTCACATGCTCGAGGGGCAACTGAATTCCTATCGAGTCTTCTTCGATCTCCGCTGAATTGTCGGCGAGACCACCGAATCTGGGGATGCGGGCTCCCGTACAGAAGCTCTACATTGGACCGGTAATTCAGCTCTTTCTGACTGCACATGACGCTGCACGGGGCGGAGTGTGCGCCTCTTCCGCGAACTCGACGGAAAGTGCTCGTGCGCGCGCGTATTTCTCTGTGGCACGCTGCCCCGCCCGCTTCGCACCCCGCGTCGAGTCGGATCCATTACTTGGAGAAACATGAACGTGCGACAGGCGCCGGAATTCCCCCAGTGGCCCCAGTATGACGAGAGTGAGCGGGAAGGGCTCATCCGTGCACTCGAGCAGGGCCAGTGGTGGCGGATGGGCGGAAGCGAAGTCGACTCCTTCGAGCAGGAATTCGCCGAGCACCACGGCGCCGCCCACGCCCTCGCCGTCACGAACGGAACCCACGCCCTGGAGCTCGCCCTCCAGGTCATGGGCGTCGGACCGGGCTCCGAAGTGATCGTCCCGGCCTTCACCTTCATCTCGTCCTCCCAGGCGGCGCAGCGGCTCGGCGCCGTCGCCGTCCCGGTCGACGTCGACCCGGACACCTACTCCATCGACGTGGCCTCGGCCGCCGCCGCCGTGACCTCGCGGACCCGGGCGATCATGCCGGTGCACATGGCGGGCTTCCTCGCCGACATGGACGCGCTGGACAAGCTCTCCGCCGACACGGGCGTCCCGCTGCTCCAGGACGCCGCGCACGCCCACGGCGCCCGCTGGCAGGGCAAGCGCGTCGGCGAGCTCGGCTCCGTCGCCGCGTTCAGCTTCCAGAACGGCAAGCTGATGACCGCCGGAGAGGGCGGCGCCGTCCTGTTCCCGGACTCGGAGATGTACGAGAACGCCTTCCTGCGGCACAGCTGCGGACGGCCCCGTACCGACCGCCGCTACCGGCACGCGATCGCCGGCTCCAACCTGCGCCTGGGCGAGTTCTCGGCCGCGGTCCTGCGCGCCCAGCTGCGCCGCCTGGACGGCCAGATCGCCACCCGCCACGAGCGCTGGGCCGTGCTCTCCAAGCTCCTCGAATCCATCGACGGGGTGGTCCCGCAGCGCGGTGACGAGCGCACCGACGTCCCCTCGCACTACATGGCGATGTTCCGCGTGCCCGGCCTGGCCGAGGACGACCGCAACGCCCTGGTCGACCGGCTCGTGGCGGCCGGCCTGCCGGCCTTCGCGGGATTCCGCGCGATCTACCGCACCGACGCCTTCTGGGAGATCGGCGCGCCCGACACGACCCCGGACGAGCTCGCGGAGCGCTGCCCCCACTCGGAGGCCATCAGCCAGGACTGCATCTGGCTGCACCACCGCACGCTGCTCGGTACCGAGGAGGACATGCACCGGACCGCCGAGATCATCGCGCATGAGGTGAGCAACGCATGAGCGTCCGGGTGGCCATCGTCGGACTCGGCTGGGCCGGCCGGGAGCTGTGGCTCCCGCTGCTGCGCGAGCACGCCGACTTCGACGTGGTGGCCGTCACCGACACCGAACCGGCGGCGCGCGCGGCCTTCGACGGCACGCTCGGCATCCCCGTCCACGCGACGGTGGACGCCCTCGACGCCCGCTCCGTCGACCTCGCCGTCGTCGCCGTGCCCAACTTCCTGCACGCCCAGGTGGCCGCGGCCCTCCTCGGCAAGGGCATCTCCGTCTTCCTGGAGAAGCCGGTGTGCCTGACCTCCGACGAGGCCGACCTGCTGGCCGCCGCCGAACGCGCCGGCGGCGCCATGCTGCTGGCCGGCAGCGCCGCCCCGTACCGCAGCGACGTCGGCGCCCTGGCCGGCCTGGTTCCGGACCTGGGCCACATCCGGCACGTCGACCTGTCCTGGGTCCGGGCGCGCGGCATCCCCAAGGCCGGCGGCTGGTTCACCCAGCGCAGCAAGGCCGGCGGCGGCGTGCTGTTCGACCTTGGATGGCACCTGCTCGACACGCTCGCCTCGCTGCTCGGCCCGTCCCGCTTCACCCAGGTCGTCGGCGTCACCGCGAGCGACTTCGTGAACATCGGTTCGTGGAGCGCGGCCTGGCGGCAGGACCAGCCGGCGGCCGACTCCGGCGGCGACGTCGAGGACACCGCCCGGGGCTTCTTCGTCCGCGAGGACGGCGTCTCCGTGGCCCTGCACGCCAGCTGGGCCTCGCACGAGGCGCGGGACGTGTCCACGATCCAGGTCGTGGGCAGCGCCGGCACCGCCGAGCTGCGGTGCACCTTCGGCTTCAGCCCCAACCGCCAGCCGCAGCCGGTGCTGACGCTCACCCGCGAGGGCACCACCACGTCCGTCCCGGTGCCCGACGAGCCGATCGGCAACGAGTACCGGCGGCAGCTGGACGGCCTCGCCGGGATCCTGGGCGACCCCCGCAACCGCGGCCGGTCCATCGACGACGCCCGTACCACGGTCCGCGTCATCGAGGAGTTCTACGCGTCGGCCCGCTCCGCGCGCCCCCGCCACGCCGTGCCCGCCTACCGGTAGCCGGCACGGAAAGCCGGTCGACCACCGGTTCCAAGAGAACGAGCAGACGTACGGAGTGGGCATCACATGACAGTGACAACGGTACGGACGCCGCCGACGCAGACCCTTTCGTCGGCCAGGCGCGCCGTGATCTTCGACCTCGACGGGGTCATCGTCGACAGCTTCGCGGTGATGGAAGAGGCCTTCGCCATCGCCTACAAGGAGACCGTCGGCGAGGGCCCGGCGCCCTTCGAGGAGTACCGGCGCCACCAGGGCCGCTACTTCCCGGACATCATGCGGATCATGGGCCTCCCGCTGGAGATGGAGGAGCCCTTCGTCCGCGAGAGCTACCGGCTCGCCCCCCAGGTGCCGGTCTTCGAGGGCATCGTCGAGCTGCTGCTGACCCTGCGGGTGCGCGGGTACAAGCTCGCCGTGGCCACCGGCAAGAGCGGGCCCCGCGCCCGCTCCCTCCTCGACCAGCTGGGCCTGCTGCCCTTCTTCGACCACGTGATCGGCTCGGACGAGGTCGCCCACCCCAAGCCCGCCCCGGACATCGTGGAGCACGCCCTGGACCTGCTGGGGCTGCCGGCCGGCGCCGCCATCATGGTCGGCGACGCGCCGACCGACCTGGCCAGCGCCAAGGGCGCCGGCGTGGCCTCGGCCGCAGCGCTGTGGGCCGAGGTCGACGACGAGGACGCACTGCTGGCCGCTCAGCCGGGCGCCGTCCTGCACCGCCCGGCCGACCTGCTGGCGCTGTGCCCGTCCGTGCCCCGCGGCTGAGGGCCGGCCCCGGGCATGGAGAACGCACTTCACCTCGGCGTCGACATCGGGGGCACCAAGGTCGCCTTCCGGGTGGAGGCCGGCGCGCGCTGCGTGGACGAGTCCTCGTTCGCGTGGGGTCCGCGGCACAGCGCCGAACAGGACCTGGCCCAACTGGCCGGCCATGTCGCCGGGTTGCGCAGCCGCCTCGGAGCGCCGCTCCGGGCGGTGGGCGTGGCCATGCCCGGCACGGTCGGCCCGGACGGGCGGATCACCGCCTGGCCCAGCCGACCGGAGTGGAACGGGCTCGCACTGGACGCGTCGCTGCGCGCCCTGTTCCCCGAAGCGGCCGTGGCCTGGGCCGACGACGGTGACCTCGGCGCCCTCGCCGAGGCCCACGCCTCCGGCTGCGAGGACCTGCTCTACCTCGGCGTCGGCACCGGCATCGGCGGCGGCCTCGTCCTGCGGGGCGCACTGTGCCCCGGGCTCGGCCGCGGCTCGTTCGAGATCGGGCACGTGATCGTCGACATGGGCGGCGCGCACTGCGTCTGCGGCCGCCGGGGATGCCTCCAGGCGATCGCCTCCGGCCCGGCCACCCTGCGCCGCGCGGCCGAACTGCGCGGCGCCCCCGCCTCCTTCGAGGACCTGCGGCGGGGGCTGGACGGCGAGGAGCCGTGGGCCGTCACCGCGCTGGAGCGGACGAGCCGGGCTCTGGCCGCCGCGGTGTCCGGCGTCCAGGAACTGGTCCAGCCGCAGCTCGTCCTGATCGGCGGCGGCTTCGCGGCCGGTATCCCCGGGCTCGTCGGGACGGTCTCAGGCCACCTGGCCGAGCTCGCCCGGCCCGGCCGGCCCGCGCCGCCGGTGGAACCGGCGGCGCTGGGCGGCCTGTCGTCCTTGCGCGGGGCGGTGTCGCTCGCCCGGCTGGTCGCGCCCTGACCCGTCAGCCGGCCCGGTGCCCCGCACCGGCCGGCACCGCGGCCCGCAGCCGGTCCCGCAGGTCGTCGACCAGCGCCGCCGTCCCGTCCGGGCCGCCCGCCGCGCCGAAGACGTGGTAGTCGGGCCGCACGAGCAGCGAAGTGGCCCCGTACCGCGCCAGATACGGCCCGTAGACCTCGTCCGTGTCCGCCACGGCGACGACATCGCCCGCGGCCTCGGGCGCCTGCCCGGCCGGCAGCAGCCGCACCACGCGGGCGCCCAGCCCGGCGAGGAAGGCAAGCCGCTCCTCGTCGAGCAGGGTGTGCGGATCGTCGGTGGTCAGCAGGACGAAACCGCGGCCGACGACCTCGTCGAACAGCCCGCTGCCGGCCGGCCCGGCCACCCGCCCCTGCGGTACGACGGCACCCGCGGGCGCGGCGGCCGGCTCGGCCCCGTCCGCCCGGTGGAGCAGCCCGACGGCCAGCGGCTTCGCGGGCTCGGGCCGCCCGGCCGGCCGGCCGCGCCGGCCCGCCAGCACCGTGGCATCGCGCTCGGCGGCGGCCGCCGGGTCCGTCACGCAGATCATCCGGCCCAGCTGGACCGACGACAGGATCGCCTCCTTGGCCTGCGCACGGCGCTCCTCCGTATACGTGTCCAGCAGGGACTCGTCCGCGAGGCCGCGCAGCGTCAGGTCCAGCTTCCACGCCAGGTTGACGACGTCCCGGATGCCGGAGCACATGCCCTGCCCGGCGAACGGCGGCATGAGGTGGGCCGCGTCACCGGCCAGCAGGACGTGGCCCACCCGCCACTGGTCGGCCCAACGGGCCTGGAATATGTAGGTGGTGCTGCGCAGCAGCCTGGCCGTGTCGGGGGTGACGCCGAACGGCGCGAGCAGCCGCCACGCCGTCTCGTCGCGGTTGAGCTCGGCGGCGCTCTCGCCCGGCAGGCGCATGAACTCCCAGCGCCGGCGCCCCGGTCCGCTCGCCACCACCGTCGTGGGCCGGGCCGGATCGCAGATCTGCACGTTGGAGGGGGTGAACTCGCGCTGCTGGTGCAGCTCGACATCGCACAGCAGCCACTCGTAGGAGAACCCGAGGTCCGTGACCGGGACGTCGAGGCGGTCGCGCACGAAGCTGTTGGCGCCGTCGCATCCCACCACCCACCGCGCGGTGAGGACGCGCGTCGCCCCGTCGTCGTCGGACACCGTCACCTCCGCCCGCTCCGCGCCGTCGGAGATCCCCGTGACCTCGTGCCCGCGCAGCAGCGTGATGCCGGCAAGTCCCGCCACCCGGGCCGCGATCAGCTCCTCCAGAGCGGGCTGGTGCATCGTGTTGGCGTCGGGCCAGCCGTAGGGACCGGACGTGGTGAAGCCGATGTCCAGCAGCACCGCGCCGGCCGCGGTCTGCCACTGGTAGCCGTTGGCGGGCTCGGTGACGCGGCCGAGGTCCGGGCCGATCCCGGTGCCGGCCAGCAGCCGGGCCGTCTCCCCGTCGAAGCTGGTCGCCCGCGGAAGCCGGTACGGCCGGGGGCGGCGCTCGAGCACCGTCACCCGCCAGCCCTGCTGGGCGAGCAGCACCGAGAGCGCGGCACCGATCGGCCCGTTGCCCACGATGACGACGTCCGTGTCCGTCGGATTCGCGTGCGTATCGTGCGTTCGCATGGTTGGCATCGTGCCCCTCGTCGCATGCCGTGGGCAGATCAGCGAGAACTTCGAAAAACGGCGTCAAGGAAGACTTCACAGGTCCGCGCTGTTTGAAGGCTGAATTCCGCCACGCTGGAAAATTGCCAGAATAGTATTCCGGCGTTCTGGGCGTGTCAAGGAACGGGAAATACTATCAGGTTGGGGGATGGGCAGCCGGCCCGTCATGCCCTAAGAGGGGCCCGCGAATTCGAGTACGGCCTATCAGATCGGGGGATGGCCCGCCGGTGGTACCCGTCCTAGCGTGTGGAAGGACAATGCAAGGCGCGCGGGCCACCGCTGCCGGGCAATCTCGTTGAACAATTCGCTGGAGGCTCGTGTGACCGGAAATCAGGTTTCCGTGGAAAATCTCGACCTGGACGCCTTTTACGAGAGCTACAAGGGAGAAACCCGTGTCGGCCCCCCGGCGCCGTGGGACATCGGCGGTCCGCAGCCGGTCCTGATCGCGCTCGAGGAGTCGGGCGAGATCAAGGGTGACGTCCTCGACATCGGCTGTGGCCTCGGCGGCAACTCCATCTTCCTCGCCTCGCGCGGTCACAAGGTCACCGGCATCGACGCGGCGAAGACCGCCGTCCAGGAGGCCTCGAAGCGCGCCAAGGCCCAGGGCATCGAGGTCGACTTCACCGTCGCCGACGCCACCAGCCTGGAGGGCTTCGAGGGCCGCTTCGACACCGTCGTCGACAGCGCGCTCTACCACTGCCTGAACGAGCAGGGCCAGCGCGACTACATCGCCGCGCTGCACCGCGCCACGAAGCCCGGTGCCAAGCTGCACCTGTGGGTCTTCGCCGCCGAGGCGCACGCCCCGTTCCCCACCGTGCAGCGCGTCACCGAGGAGAACCTCCGCCGCAACGTCGGCGAGAAGTTCGAGATCACCTCGCTGCAGCTCGCGGAGTACGACACCACCCTCACCCACGAGGGGATCCGGGAGATGCTGGGCGTGAAGCCCGCCGAGGGTGCCCCCGACGCGCCCGTCGCCTTCGACCCGGCCTTCAAGTGGCCCGAGGAGGAGCTGGAGGGCGAGATCAAGGCTCCCGTCTGGCAGCTCACGGCCGTCCGCGCCGGCTGACGACAGCCGCCGCCAGGCCAACGGCCCGTTCCCGAGCGGGCCTCCACGCGGCCGGCTGCCGCTGCGGCAGCCGGCCGCGCCGCCGTCCCCGGACCGGCCCCCTCCGTCCCGGCCCGGCTCCCTCCTCGACCCGAAGGGGTAGACCCATGACCGCCACCGCCGAGAGTCCGGCCGCGCCGGTCGACCTGTTCTCGCCGGACCTGACAGCCGATCCGTTCGCCACGTACGCGCGGATGCGCGAGCAGGCGCCCCTGCTGGCCGGCTCGATGATGGGCGGGCCGCCGATGTGGCTGGTCACCCGCTACGAGGACGTGCGCCGGGTCCTCACCGACCCCTTGTTCCTCAACAACCCGGCATCGGTGCCGGGCAGCGCCCGGGGCCGGTTCACGGTCATGAAGGGCGTCTCGTCCGACGTGGTCGAGTACCTCTCCGGCAAGCTGATCGAGATCGACGGCGCCGACCACCTCCGGCTGCGGAGGCTGGTCTCCAAGGCGTTCACCGCGCGGCGGGTCGCCGGGCTGCGCCCGCGGATCGAGGAGATCACCGCGAAGCTCCTCGACCGGATGGCCGAGGCGGGCCGCGACGGCACCCCGGTGGACCTCGTCGAGTCGTTCTGCTTCGAGCTGCCGGCGACCGTCATCTGCGAACTGGTCGGGATCGACGAGGCCGACCGCGCCGACTGGTACGGCTGGGGCCGCGCCCTGATGGCGCCCATGGAACACGCCGAGCGCCTCCCCACCGTCTTCCGCGAGTGCGCCGACCACCTGTTCGCCGTGATCGCGAGCCGCCGCGCCGAGCCGCGCGACGACCTGATCACCGCACTCGTACAGGTCCAGGAGGACGACGGCGACCGTCTCACCGACCGGGAAATGGTCAAGCTCGTCTTCACCCTGGTGCTCGCCGGGCACGAGACGACGATGCACCTGATCGGCAATTCGGTGCTGACCCTGCTCGAACACCCGGACCAGCTCGCCCTGTTGCGCGAGGACCCGGCCCGGTGGCCGCAGGCGGTGCTGGAGCTCATGCGCCTGGGGCCCACCCAGTTCGGCAACCCCCGCTACCCGGCCGAGGAGGTCGAGCTCGGCGGCGTGACGATCCCCGCGGGCGCGCCGGTCCTCCCGCTGATCCTGTCCGCGAACACCGACCCGCGCAGGTTCGGCTGCCCCGAGCGGATGGACATGGGCCGGGAGACCGGGACGGGCCACCTCGGGTTCGGGCAGGGAGCCCACTACTGCCTCGGTGCGCCGCTGGCCCTCCAGGAGGCGGAGGTGGCGCTGAGCGCCCTGTTCGCCCGGTTCCCCGACCTGTCGCTGGCCGTGCCGCGCGAGGAGGTCCCGTGGGTGCTGCGGACCGGTTTCACCGCGGTCGCCACGCTCCCGCTGCGGCTCGGCTGAGCCCGCCTATCAGATCGGGGGATGCCCGGCCGGTCCCGCCTGTCCTACGCTCCTGAAAAGATGTAGCGCCAAGGGATGTTCCCGAAAGGAATCACTGGCCGTGCCCCAAGCAGCGGAGCAATTCGAGAAGTGGCTGCGCCGGTCCCACCCGGCGCCGGACAGCGGGGTCCGCCTCGTGTGCCTGCCGCACGCCGGCGGATCGGCGAGCTTCTACTTCCCGATGTCCAAGGCGCTCGCGCCCGCGGTGGAGGTCCTGGCCGTCCAGTACCCGGGGCGCCAGGACCGGCGGGGCGAGCCGAACATCCCCAGCCTTCCCGACCTGGCCGACCGGATCTTCGAGGCCGTCCGCAGCCTCGACGAGAAGCCCCTGGCCCTGTTCGGCCACAGCATGGGGGCCGTCCTGGCCTACGAGGTCGCGCTGCGCATGCAGGACGCCGGACTCCCCTCGCCCGTGAGGCTCTTCACCTCCGGACGCAGGGCCCCCTCCTGCGAGCGCGACGAGGGCGTCCACACGCAGTCGGACGAGCACATGGTCGCCGAGCTCCGCAAGCTCAGCGGCACCAGCGCGGCCATGCTGAACGATCCCGAACTGCTCGAAATGATCATGCCGGCGATCCGCAGCGACTACCGTGCGGTGGAGACGTACCGGTACGAGCCCGGCCGGCGGCTGGACTGCCCGGTCACCGTCCTCACCGGGGACAGCGACCCCCGGGTCTCGATCGAGGAAGCGGCGGCCTGGGAGAACCACACCGACGGGCCGACGGACCTTCACGTCCTGCCGGGCGGCCACTTCTACCTCGCCGAGCAGAACGCGCGCGTGGCCGCACTGGTGGCCCGGCGCCTGGACGGCGGGCGCGCCGACGCGTACGCGGGAAGCGGTCTCGCGAGCGCCGAGGGGAGCGGGTGATGGCAGGTACCGCCGGAGGCACCGGCCGGCTGCTGGCCATCAGCGACCTCCACCTCAACTACGCGGAGAACCGCGCCCTGGTCGAGGGGATGACACCCGAGTCGGACGAGGACTGGCTGCTGGTCGCCGGGGACGTGGCCGAGACCGCGGCCGACGTCCGCTGGTGCCTGAAGACCTTCGCGAGCCGCTTCCGCAAGGTCGTCTGGGTCCCCGGCAACCACGAGCTGTGGACCCACCCGAGCGACACCGTCACCCTGCGCGGCGTCGCCCGCTACGAGCACCTGGTCGAGCTGTGCCGCGAACTGGGCGTCACCACCCCCGAGGACCCCTACCCGGTCTGGGAGGGGCCGGACGGCCCCGTCGCCGTGGCGCCGCTGTTCCTCGGGTACGACTACTCCTTCCTGCCCGCCGGCTGCACCACCAAGGAGGAGGGGCTGGCCTACGCGCACGAGACCGGAGTCGTCTGCCAGGACGAGTACGTACTGCACCCCGACCCCTACCCGAGCCGCGAGGCCTGGTGCCGGGCCAGGGTCGCCGAGACCGAGCGCCGGCTCGCCGAGATCCCCGAAGACCTCCCCACCGTGCTCGTCAACCACTACCCGCTCGACCGGCACCCGACGGACGTCCTGTGGTACCCGGAGTTCGCCATGTGGTGCGGGACCCGGCTGACCGCCGACTGGCACCGCAGGTTCCGCGTGGCCGCCATGGTCTACGGCCACCTCCACATTCCGCGGACCACCTACCACGAGGGCGTCCGCTTCGAGGAGGTGTCCGTGGGCTACCCCCGCGAGTGGCGCAAGCGCCCCGGTGGAGCGCCCGGAAAACTCCGCCGGATCCTGCCGGCGGAGTGACCCGGTGTCCAGCGGCTGCCGCCCGGCGTCACCCCGGGGAAGCGGGCTCGGCGGCGGCGTCCGAAAGACGGCTCCACGTCCGCGTCAGTTCCACACGGGAAGCCACGTTCAGCTTGCGGAAGATCTTCTTCAGGTGGAAGGCCACCGTGTGGCCGGAGATGAACAGGTGCTCGCCGACCTGCGAGTTGGTGAACCCGTGGCTCACCAGCTCGGCCACGGCGGCCTCCGTCTCGGTGAGGGAGCCCGTGTTCACCCCGTCCTGGCTGACGTAGCGCGGATAGCGGCCCCGCCGCACTCCGAGCCCGCGGAGCCTGCTGACGACCCGTCGGGCGTCGCGCGGCGCACCGGCGTTCGTGTAGCCGTCCACCGCCCGTTCGAGGACCTCGACCGCCCGGTCGCGTTCCCGGTCCAGGTCGGCGAGCAGGTTCCCGGCGTCCTCGAAGGCGGACGCGCCGGCCCACGGGTCCAGGTGCGACTCGCCCGCGGAGACGAGCCGTTCGGGACTCTCCTCGAGCAGCCCGCGGGCGTGCGAGGCCGCCGCCTCCATCGAGCGGAGCCCGCCGTTGCGCGCCGCGAGGCCGGAAGCCTCGGCCGCCACCCGCTGGGCGAGGGAGGCGTCACCCAGCTCCCTGGTGGCCCGTACGAGCCAGGCGGCGGCGGCCGGCTGCGAGGCCAGCAGCTCCAGGACGAGCTGGTCGTCCGTGATGATGCCCACGATGAAATGAGCGGCGCTCTTCGCACCGCCCTGCACCTCCAGCAGCTGGGCCGCGGCCCAGGCGTACTGACCGGGCCGGTCGGTCGTCCGGCCCAGCAGGGCGTCGTCGCGCAGCTGGTCCACGAACTCCAGGCTCACGCTCACGTTGCCCTGGCGCAGCGCGCTGAGCGCCATCACCGTGTGCGCGTCGGGAAGCAGGCAACGCAGGCCGGCCTGCCGCGCCTTGCGCACGCCCCGGCCCACCGCTTCGACAGCGGCGGCCACGTCCCCCTGCGCGAGCGCGAGGTCTCCCGCGCACACCAGCGAAGCCGCCACCAGCCCCTCGGTGTCCCGGGCGCCGACCGTCAGCTCCTCCACACGGGCCAGCGAACGCGCCGCGGCGACCGGTTCGCGGACTCTGACGAGCAGTGAGGAATGCCAGATCGTGGCCGGCCCTATGCAGGTGCCGGCGCACGCGGGGTGACCCTGGCTCGCCGCGTCCGACAGACGCAGTGCGTCCGTCAGGTCGCCGCGGGACCAGGCGGAAAAGGAGAGCGAGGAGAGCCGGACCGTTTCGCAAGAGTCGCTGTCGCAAGCCCGCATGGCGGAGAAAGCAGGCGGCAGCTCCAACCGGAACAGAGAATCGAGCATCACATCTCCTGTCAGGGGATCATCATTCACGCCGCGTCGTTCCCGTGGTGGTACCGGCAGATTTCTCGGCGGAGCCTAGGCGGCGGTGGCTCAGGAACCCCTCGAGAGGCGATCGGGATCGGCCGAACAGCGACCGGTTCGGGGCGGTTCGCGGGCCGCGCGCGGACTGCGGCGGACCCGTTCGCGCCAGGGTGCCCGCGGGATCCGCCCCGAACCGGGCGTACGGGGCGGACGAGGCGGTCTCCAGTACGACCCGAGCCGATGTCGAGCGGGCGTACGGCAGTTCCTCGAGAAAGCCGGCTGGAACTATCAGCTCTGATGATGGCGCCGCGCCGGCGGCGCCGAGACCATGGACGGGGTCCGGAATTCGGCGGCGATGTGAAGAACGAGGTGTCCCTTGAGTGCCGTACTTCTCTTGAACGGTCCCAATCTGGGAATTCTGGGACGGCGCGAGCCGGAGATATACGGCACCGACACGCTGGCCGACATCGAGAAGGCGGTCGCCGAAGAGGTGGCCGTCAAAGGATGGGACGTCGTCTCCGTCCAGAGCGACTCGGAAGGCGACCTCGTGCGCGCCGTCCACGACCACCACGACTCCACCGTCGGCGCCATCGTCAATCCGGGCGCGCTCATGATCGCCGGATGGAGCCTGCGCGACGCCCTGGCGAGCTATTCACCGCCCTGGATCGAGGTGCACCTCAGCAACGTCTGGGCCCGCGAGCAGTTCCGGCACGAGTCGGTGATCGCCCCGCTGGCCGGCGGAGTGGTGGTCGGTCTGGGCTCCTTCGGCTACCGACTGGCCGCCAAGGCACTGCTGCACCTGTCCGAGGCGGCCACGACCGGGCCCCGCAGCTAGTCCGAGGCCACCGCCCGCGCCCGCGACCGGACGAGCGCGAAGACCGCGCCCTCCGGGTCCGCGACCGTGGCGACCCGGCCGATGAGGCCCTCGCGCGGCGGCTCCAGGATCCGGCCGCCCAGATCGCCGACCCGGGCCGCGGCCGCGTCGGTGTCCTCGACCTCGAAGTACGCCATCCAGTGCGGGCCGCGGTCGTGCGGCAGCGAGCGGCCGACCCCGTGCACGGCGGCCACCGGGCGGCCCTCCAGGTGCAGGGTCACGTAGTCGAAGTCGTCCGAGGCGGTGGAGTGCGTCTGCGGCTCGTGGCCGAAGACGTGCTCGTAGAACTTGCCCACCGTCGAGGTGTCCTGGGTGACCAGCTCGTTCCAGACCGGGGTGCCCGGGGCGCCGTGCAGCCGGGTGCCCATGTGGCTCTCCGCCTGCCACAGCCCGAAGATCGCGCCCAGCGGGTCGGAGCAGATCGCCACCCGCCCCGCGACGCCCGCGTCCAGCGGGCCCACCGCGACCGTCCCGCCGCACGAGCGGATCGTCTCTGCCGTGGCGTCGGCGTCGTCCGTGGCCAGATACGTGGTCCAGGCGACCGGAAGATGGCGGTCCGGCGGCATCTCGCCGATGCCGGCCACCTCGCGCCCGTCCAACAGGGCCCGTACGTAAGGGCCGAGCTGCTCGGGGCCCGGTTCGTACTCCCAGCCGAACAGGTCGGCGTAGAAGTCCTCGGTGGTCCCGAGGCCGTGCACCATGAGGCTCACCCAGCACGGGGTGCCGGGCGTGCGCCGCGTTGCCTTAGCTGCCTCGGTCATGTCAACCGTCTCCTCCGTCGTGCCGTTGCCGCTGCTGATGCTTCCACTCCGGGAGGCCCGGCGCGCCCCGACCGCGCCGCACGTTCGGGGCCCGGGAGGAGATGACCGGATCGGTGCGCCCCGGCGGTGACGGGCTTGTTACGCGGGTGTCGGGCGGGGAGGAAGATGGCCCGTATGACTGCGACACAAGCGATCCTCTCCGCTGCCGAACTCATGAGCGAGCTGGCCGGTTCCCGGCCTCCCGTGCTGCTGGACATCCGCTGGCAGCTGGGAGGCCCCGATCAGCGCCCCGCGTACGAGGCCGGGCACCTGCCCGGCGCGGTGTACGTCGACCTCGACCGCGAACTGGCTGGTCCGGCCGGGTCGGGCGGGCGCCACCCGCTGCCGGAGCCGGAGGCCTTCGGGGCGGTGATGCGCCGGGCCGGGGTCTCGGCGGACGTCCCGGTGGTCGTGTACGACGGCGGCCAGGGCTGGTCGGCCGCCCGGGCGTGGTGGCTGTTGCGCTGGACGGGTCACGGGGACGTACGGGTCCTGGACGGCGGCCTGGCCGCGTGGACGTCAGCGGGGGGTGACGTGTCGGCCGACCGGGTGATTCCCGCGGAGGGCGATTTCAAGCCAAATCCGGGGGCCGTCGGGCTGCTCGACGCGGACGGAGCGGCCGCGCGGGCGCGTGCGGGGGTGCTCCTGGACGCGCGTGCGGGGGAGCGGTACCGCGGTGAGGTCGAGCCGATCGATCCGGTCGGCGGCCACATCCCGGGCGCGCTCTCGGCCCCGACCACGGAGAACATGGGTCCGGACGGCCGGTTCCTGCCGGCCGACGCCCTGCGGGCACGCTTCGCCGCACTCGGTGCCGCGGGCGGCGCGCCGGTGGGCGTGTACTGCGGATCGGGGGTGTCCGCCGCCCACGAGGTGCTGGCGCTGGAGGTCGCGGGCATCGCCTCGGACCTCTACGCGGGCAGCTGGTCGCAGTGGTCCTCCGACCCGGCCCGCCCGGTGGCCACGGGCCCGGAGCCGCAGTAGCGGCGGATCCGGGCCCGGGCGGGTTCGTGCCTACTCCTGGCGCGTCACTCCTGCTGCTTCTTGCGCCGGGTGCCGAAGACGATCTCGTCCCAGCTGGGAACCGCCGCCCGGCGCCCGGGGCGGACGCCGTCCGCCTCGGCCTGCCGGTCCGTGGTCCCCGTCAGCCGGTCGCGGTGGCCGGCCACCGTACGGGGCATCAGGACATCGGCGTACGCCGAGCCCGCGCCCGCCGAAGCGGCCGGAGCCGGCGGTTCCTCCGCCTCGTCCTCCGGCGCCGGGGGTTCCGGAGTCCGCTCCGGGACCACCATGTCGCCGCGGAAGCTCGGCACCGCCTCCAGCAGGCTGGTCAGCGTGTCGCGCTCCTCCTCCGGATCCGGCTGCGGAGCGGTCGGCCGTTCCAACTGGCGGTCGAGCGCGCGGTCCAGCGGCCGGTCGCGCGGCAGCCGCGCGATCCTCGGCACGAAGGGGAAGCTGGGCTCCGGCGCGGCGGGCAGGTCGTCGGACTCGCCGATCAGCGAGCGCGCCTCGTCGTCCACGGCCACGACCAGCCGGCGCGGCGGGTCGTAGGTCCAGCTCGCCGAGTGCGGCTCACCGGCGACCAGGTAGACGAGGAGGACCTCCCACGTGCCGTCGTCGCGGCGCCAGGAGTCCCACTGCACGGACTCCTTCTCGGCCCCGCGCAGCGTGAGCCGCTCCTGCACGGCCTCGCCGAGCTGGGGTCCGGTGTTCTCGCCGGGACGGCGCACGGGTGTCTTGCGGGCGCGCTCGGCCATGAACGCGCGCTCGGCGAGCACCGGGCCCTCGAAGCGGCGTACGCGGTCGACGGGGATGCCGGCGAGTTGAGCGACCTCCTCCGCGGAGGCACCGGCCCGTATGCGGGCCTGGATGTCGCGGGGGCGGAGGTGGCTCTCCACCTCGATCTCGATCTGGTTCAGGCGCGCGCGGTCGTTGCGTACGGCGGCCCGCAGCCGTTCGTCGATCGGAAGCGTGTACTCCGTGCTGTCCCCAGCCTTGAGCACCAGTCGTGTGCCGTCATTTGAGACGGCCACGACACGCAGTTCGGGCATGGGGACCTCCCGGGTGGTGCCTGCCGACGTCACGTGCGTCGCTGCTTCCGCTAGTCGAGTGTGGCCTGCCCGGGTGCAGCCTGCCACAACCTTGCCGAGTTAAACCGGCGTGTCGGGCATGCGCCCTTGATCGCCGTTATGGCACGGTTACCTGTTGGGCACGCACAGTGACCGAACGATTACTGTGCGCAGCAGGCACCCGTGCGATACCGCGGCATCACCGGTCTTCGAGTGCCGTTCTCCATCAACCGGCCCCCTCTCCCGAGTCCGGACATCCGAAAGGAAGGACGGCCCCAGGGCTCGTCACAGTACTCCATTCGGGCCACCTGGGTGGACCGCCGCGCCGCCGAAGTTCTCCCGGACGGCGGGAGTTGGCCTGCCCTCCAACGGGCTCCACCTGCACCCGTGTCCGTTTCCGGGTGTCTTGCTTCACACAATCCACAGAAACGGAACTAATCGTTTCGCCCGGGTGTCAGTAACTCCTGAAGGCTTCCGGCGCGGGAGAGGCAGGACACACAGGGGATGGCGATGGGTCAGAAGTCGGCGCACGACACCGAACCGGAGAAGAAGAAGCTCGACCTGAGCGCCGCTCAGGTGGCCGGCAGCTCGCTCGCCACCGTCGCGGCCGCCCTCCTCGCCTCGCAGATGGGGGTCTACGGGACCATCCTCGGCGCCGGCGTGGTCAGCGTCGTCGCCACCGCCGGCGGCCCCGTCATCCAGCACTTCTTCCGGCGCACCGGCGACCAGCTGCGCGAGACCGCCCGCCCCAGGGCCCGCCAGGTACCGCTGCCCGAGGACACCGCGCCCTCCGGGGAGTTCGGCGAGGCCACCGTGCACGGCACCCGGATCCGGGGCTGGAAGCGCACGGCGGTGGCCTCCGGGCTGGCCTTCGCCATCGCCATCGGCGGCATCGGCGCGTACGAGACGCTCACCGGCGACTCGGTCAGCCGCGACCACCGCACCGTGCTGTCCGGGGGTACGGCGAAGGACCGCAACAGCCAGGGCGAATCGCCGAGGAAACTCCCCGGCGAGAACGGCGAGAACGGCGAGAACGGCGAGAACGGCAGGCAGGGCGGCGACGAGCCGGGCCGGGACAAGAAGGGCGGCACGGGCGAGCCCACCCCCGCAACCTCCCCGGAGCCCTCGCACTCGCCCGGCGGCAGCCCCTCGCCCGACCCGGGCCCGTCCCGCCCGGTCGACCCGACGCCCAGCCCGTCCCCGTCGAAGCACACCCCGTCGCCCCCGCCCACACCGACGCCGAGCACGCAGCCGTCGGCGCAGGGGTCCGCCACTCCCTGATCCGGCAAGGGCAAGGCCTAGTCGCCCAGGACCCGCCGCAGGTAGTCGTTGCCGAACCGCCGGTCAGGGTCGAGCCGGTCGCGGAGCGCGGTGAACTCGGCGAAGCGCGGATAGACCCCGGCGAAGTACTCCGCGTCCCGCGTGTGCACCTTGCCCCAGTGCGGCCGGCCGCCGTGCGCGGTGAAGATGCGCTCGGCCGCCGTGAAGTAGGCCTGGTACGGGGTGCCCCGGTACATGTGCACCGCGATGTAGGCCGTCTCGCGCCCCGAGGCCGTCGACAGCGTGATGTCGTCCGCCGGGGCCGTCCGCACCTCGACCGGGAAGCTGACGCGCAGTCCGGAGCGGTCGACCATCGCCCGCAGCTCCCGCAGCGCCCCGACCACCTGCTCGCGCGGGAGTGCGTACTCCATCTCCACGAACCGGACCCGGCGCGGGCTGGTGAACACCTTGTACGGGATGTCGGTGTACGTGCGCGCCGACAGGGCGCGGCTGGCCACGCGGGCTATGGCGGGGATGGTGGCCGGGACCGCGCGGCCCAGCGAGTTCACCGCCTGGAAGACGCCGTTGGACAGCAGCTCGTCCTCGATCCAGGCGCTCACCGGCCCGGGCGGGGCCGCGGGGCCTTGGCTGCGGTTGTTCCGCTTGGTGTTGCAGTTGCCGGTGTGCGGGAACCAGTAGAACTCGAAGTGCTCGTTCTCCGCGAAGTGCTGGTCGAACTCGGCCGTCACCCGGTCGAAGCCCATGGGTTCCTCACGGGCGGTCAGGAAGAAGACCGGTTCGACGGCGAAGGTGAGCGAGGTGACGATGCCGAGCGCCCCGATGCCGATCCGGGCCGCCGCGAAGACCTCGGGGTTCTCCTTCTCCGAGCACGTCAGCAGCGTGCCGTCGGCCGTGACCAGCTCCAGAGCGCGGATCTGGGCGGCGATGGAGGCGGAGTCGCGGCCGGTGCCGTGGGTGCCCGTGCTGGTGGCCCCGGAGACCGTCTGCTCCATGATGTCGCCCATGTTCGTGAGCGACAGGCCCTCCTTGGCCAGGGCCACGTTCAGGTCCTTCAGGACCGTGCCCGCCGCCACCGTGACGGTCCCGGCGGCCCGGTCGAGCGACCGGATCCCGGCCAGCGCCTGGGGGCGGACGAGCACCCCGTCGGTCGCGGCGGCCGCGGTGAAGGAGTGGCCGGTGCCGACCGCCTTCACCCGCAGTCCCTGTTCGGCGGCCCGGCGGACCGCCTCCTGGAGCTCCCCGACCGAGGCCGGGGTCACCGTGCGCGCGGGCGTGGCGGAGACGTTGCCCGCCCAGTTACGCCACGCGGTCTGGCTGTTCTGCCCTGCTGTCGCCGTCCCCATCGGTGGCTGGCTCCTCCCCTTGCGCCGGCTGCGTCAGCCGGCGGTATCCCGCGAACGCAACCGCCGCCGCGGCCGCCCCCGACGCGATGGAGACGACGAACCCGCGCTGCGCGCCCGCCGCGTCGATGACCAGACCGGTCACCGACGAGCCGACCGCGACGCCGACCGCGAGGCCGGTGCTGATCCAGGTCATGCCCTCGGTCAGCTTCGCGCGTGGTACGTGCGCCTCGATCAGGGCCATCGTGGTGATCATCGTGGGAGCGATGGCGAGGCCCGAGACGAAGAGCGCCACGGCCAGAAACGGAAGGTTCCCGGCCAGTAGGAGGGGGATCATACTCACGGCCATCGCACATACGCCCAGTACCCACCGGAGTTCGGCCCGGCCCTTGAGGTGGAGCAGGCCGAAGACGATTCCGGCGATACAGGACCCTGCCGCCCAGATCGCCAGGATGAAGCTGGCCCAGGACTTGTGGCCCTGCTCCTCGGCGAAGGCCAGGGTGGACACGTCGATGGAACCGAAGATCGCGCCGGTCGCCACGAAGGTGAGCGTCAGCACCTGGAGGCCGGGGGAGCGCAGCGCCGAGGTGCGGTCCCCGCCCTCGCTGCGGGGGTGCGGCGCGGGCTCGGTGGAGCGCTGCGCGGTGAGCAGCCAGACGCCCACCAGCAGGCAGAGGGCGGCGATCAGCGGACCGGCCTCGGGGAACCAGGTGGTGGACAGGCCGATGGCGATGATCGGGCCGAAGATGAAGCAGACCTCGTCGACCACGGACTCGAAGGAGTACGCCGTGTGCAGTTCGCGCGGGGAGTCCTGGTAGATCACGGTCCACCGGGCGCGGATCATCGAGCCGACGCTCGGCACGCAGCCGGCGACCGCGGCGAACACGAAGAGCGTCCAGTCGGGCCACCCGTTCGCGGCGGCGATCAGCAGCGCGCCGACCGCGGCGACGGAGATCAGGGTGGCGGGGCGCAGGACCCTGCGCTGGCCGTACTGGTCGACCAGCCGCGAGACCTGCGGGCCTATCACGGCGGCGGCCAGGGCGAGGGTGCCGGTGAGGGCGCTCGCCATCGCGTAGCGGCCGGTGATCTCGGAGATCATCGTGAGGATGCCGACCCCGACCATGGATATCGGGATGCGGCCTATGAGGCCGGCGGCGCTGAACCCCTTGGTGCCGGGGGCCGCGAAGATGGCGCGATAGGGACTGGGCAAGGGGTCTCCGTAAGGGACGTCATCGGCCCATACAGGTTACGACTGCTGACAAGCCACCCGCACGGGGAAAGCTCCCGACGTGGGAACTTAGGTTCACCTTACCTTTGGTCGGCACAGGGTCCGGGGCCGGGTCGATTCCCGCGCGCGCAAGCCGGGTGGCAGGATTCCATGCATGTCAGACCAGCTCCCCGCCGCCGCCCAGCCCCGGGCCGAAGGCCTCGCCGCCCCGTACGACGCCCTCCTGCTGCTCTCCTTCGGGGGGCCCGAGGGACCCGACGACGTCGTGCCGTTCCTGGAGAACGTCACGCGCGGGCGCGGGATCCCGCGCGAGCGGCTGGTGGAGGTCGGACAGCACTACTTCGGCTTCGGCGGGGTCAGCCCGATCAACGCGCAGAACCGCGCGCTGCTGGACGCGCTGCGCAAGGAGTTCGCCGGGCACGGACTGGACCTGCCGGTCTACTGGGGCAACCGGAACTGGGCGCCGTACCTGACCGACGTGATGCGGGAGATGGCCGCCGACGGCCGCCGCCGCATCGCCGTGCTCGCGACCAGCGCGTACGCCTCGTACTCGGGCTGCCGGCAGTACCGCGAGAACCTCGCCGACGCGCTGGCCGCGCTCGCCGAGGAGGGCGTGGAGCCGCCGCGGGTCGACAAGCTGCGGCACTACTTCAACCACCCCGGCTTCGTCGGCCCGATGACCGAGGGCGTGCTGGCCTCGCTCGCCGCGCTGCCCGAGGACGTCCGCGACGGCGCCCACCTCGCCTTCACCACCCACTCCATCCCGACGGCCGCCGCGGACACCTCCGGACCCGTCGGGGACCACACCGGGGGCGGCGAGGGCGGCGCGTACGTCCGGCAGCACCTCGACGTCGCCCGCGTGATCGCCGACGAGGTGGCCGCGCGGACCGGTGTCACGCACCCCTGGCGGCTCGTCTACCAGTCCCGCAGCGGCGCCCCGCACATCCCGTGGCTGGAGCCGGACATCTGCGACCACCTGGAGGCCCTGCACGCCGAGGGCGCGCCCGCCGTCGTCATGGTGCCCATCGGCTTCGTCTCCGACCACATGGAGGTCCTCTACGACCTCGACACCGAGGCCACCGCCAAGGCCGCCGAACTGGGCCTGCCCGTCGCCCGCTCCGCGACGGTCGGCGCCGACCCCGCTTTCGCCGGGGCCGTCCGGGAGCTCGTACTGGAGCGGGCCGCCAAGGAGCGCGGGGAGGCCGCCGCCGAGTGCTGGGTGGGAATGCTGGGCCAGAGCCACGACCTGTGCGCCGTGGGCTGCTGCCCGGGGCGGGCGCCCCGGCCCGCGGCCGCCGGCGCCGACAGCCCGTACGCGTAGGGAAGAGGAACCTTGATCTCCGAGATCTCCGACGACCTGAAGGCCGAACTGCTCGACGTGGCCCTGGAGGCCGCCCGGCAGGCCGGGGCCCTGCTGCGCGACGGCCGGCCGGCCGATCTGGCGGTGGCCGCGACGAAGAGCAGCCCCATCGACGTGGTGACCGAGATGGACATCGCGGCCGAGAAGCTGATCACCGGCATCCTCGCCGGGCGCCGGCCCGACGACGGCCTGCTCGGCGAGGAGGGCGCGGCCAGCCCCGGCACGAGCGGGGTGCGGTGGATCGTCGACCCGCTGGACGGGACCGTGAACTACCTCTACGGCCTGCCCAGCTGGGGCGTGTCCATCGCGGCCGAGTACCGGGGCGAGACCGTGGTGGGCGTCGTGGCGGCCCCGATGCGCGGGGAGACCTACCGCGCGGTCCTCGGCGGCGGGGCCTGGCTGGGCCCGGCGCGCCTGGCCTGCCGGCCCGCGGCCCCGCTGGACCAGGCCCTGCTCGGGACCGGCTTCGCCTACGTACAGACCCGGCGGGCCCACCAGGCCGAGGTCGTGGCGCGGATCATCCCGGTGGTGCGGGACATCCGGCGGGGCGGTTCGGCGGCACTGGACCTGTGCGACGTGGCCGCCGGACGGCTCGACGGCTACTACGAGCGCGGGCTGAACCCCTGGGACCTGGCCGCGGGCGACCTGATCGCCCGGGAGGCCGGGGCCCTGACCGGCGGCCGGCCGGGGGAGCCCGCCTCGGGCGAGCTCGCGCTCGCCGCGACGCCCGCGGTCTTCGCCTCGCTCCAGCCGCTGCTGGACGAGGCGGGAGCCTGGCACGACTGACGGCAGCGCCGGCGGCACGACTGACGCCACGGCCGGCGGCACGGCTGACCGGCCCGCGGCCGCGCATGAGTGAACCCCGGCCGCCCGGAGAGGGCGGCCGGGGTTCGGGCCGTGCGGAGGACTCGGGTCAGGAGGCGGGCACGGAGACCGGAACGCCGTGCTCGGCGGCGAGGCGCTGGAGGTCCTCCAGCTCCGCCTGTTCCACTTCCGCGAGGAAGTCGTCGCCCGCCTCGCGGGCCTGCCTCAGGTCCGACTGCGTGGCCCTGATGCGCTGCAGGAGACCCGCGGTGAATGCGTCCATGGTGGGTTCGCCCCCTCTTCGTGGCTTCGGCGGCGGCACGTGGCAGTCCGCCGTCAGGGAGTGGATGGGGTGTGCTCACGTCCTCCCCGGCACCCTGGGCCCAGAAACCTCGTAAGACGAGGGAATCCTCACCTCCGCTCGCGGCCGCCCGTCGCTGCACCCTGCGAGCGGCGTCTTACAGCCGGTTTACGGCCGAAACGGGCAGGATGGACGACGCAACACACATGTGCCCTGCTGGGCTGGAGGAAGGAAATCGACGTGCGCGTACTCGTCGTCGAGGACGAGCAGCTGCTCGCCGATGCGGTGGCCACCGGACTGCGCCGGGAGGCCATGGCCGTGGACGTCGTGTACGACGGCGCCGCCGCCCTGGAGCGTGTCGGCGTGAACGACTACGACGTGGTCGTGCTCGACCGGGACCTCCCGCTCGTGCACGGCGACGACGTCTGCCGGAAGATCGTCGAGCTCGGCATGCCCACGCGCGTCCTGATGCTGACCGCCTCCGGCGACGTCAGCGACCGCGTGGAGGGCCTGGAGCTCGGGGCGGACGACTACCTGCCCAAGCCCTTCGCCTTCACCGAGCTGACCGCCCGCGTGCGCGCCCTGGGGCGGCGCACCACGGTCGCGCTGCCGCCCGTACTGGAGCGGGCCGGCATCAAGCTGGACCCGAACCGGCGCGAGGTGTTCCGTGAGGGCAAGGAGGTGCAGCTGGCGCCCAAGGAGTTCGCGGTGCTGGAGGTCCTCATGCGCAGCGAGGGGACCGTGGTCTCGGCCGAGCAGCTGCTGGAGAAGGCCTGGGACGAGAACACCGACCCCTTCACGAACGTCGTACGGGTGACCGTGATGACCCTGCGCCGCAAGCTGGGCGAGCCCCCGGTCATCGTGACCGTGCCGGGCTCCGGATACCGGATCTGACGCGCGTGCCCGCCAGCCCGGCGCCACCGGTCGCGCCACCGAAACCGACCTGGGACCCCGGCCAGCCCGAGGGTCCTTTCCCTTGGCTGCGGCCGACCATCCGCATACGCCTCACGCTGCTGTACGGCGGGATGTTCCTGATCGCCGGCATCCTGCTGCTGTCGATCATCTACCTGCTGGCCGCCCAGGCCCTGCGGGAGGGAAACGCGCCCCCGTTCCAGATCGTCGGCGGCGAGGTGAAGGTCACCAGCAGCACCTGCCCGGGCGTGGTGGGCCAGCTGACGCCCAACGAGTTCAACGCCGCGATCGGCCAGTGCATGCTCGAACAGCGCCGGCACGCCCTGGACGACCTGCTGAGCCGCTCGCTGATGGCCCTGCTGGGCCTGAGCATCATCGCCTTCGCCTTCGGCTACGCGATGGCCGGCCGGGTGCTCTCGCCGCTGGGCAAGATCACCCGGACCGCCCGCCGGGTGGTCGGCTCCGACCTGACCCGGCGGATCGAGCTGGACGGGCCGGACGACGAGCTCAAGGAGCTCGCCGACACCTTCGACGAGATGCTCGACCGGCTGGAGCGGGCCTTCACGGCCCAGCAGAGGTTCGTCGCGAACGCCTCGCACGAGCTGCGGACCCCGCTCGCGATCAACCGCACCCTGCTGGAGGTGCACCTCTCCGACCCCGGGGCGCCGCTCGAGCTCCAGCAGCTCGGCAAGACCCTGCTCGCCACCAACGAGCGCAGCGAGCAGCTCGTCGAGGGCCTGCTGCTGCTGGCCCGCAGCGAGAACCAGATCGTCGAGCGCAAGCCCGTCGACCTGGCCGAGGTCGCCTCCCGCGCCCTGGACCAGGTGCGCGGGGAGGCCGAGGCGAAGGGCGTGGAGATCCGCGGCGAGCGCGCCCTGGCCGTCATCCAGGGCAACGGCGTGCTGCTCGAGCGGATCGCCCTGAACCTGGTGCAGAACGCCGTCCGGTACAACGTGCCGGAGGACGGCTGGGTGGAGGTCACCACCGAGGCCCAGCACGGCCAGGCGGTCCTCCTGGTATCGAACACGGGTCCCGTGGTTCCCGCGTACGAGGTGGACAACCTCTTCGAGCCCTTCAGGCGGCTGCGTACGGAGCGCACGGGCAGCGACAAGGGTGTCGGGCTCGGCCTCTCCATCGCGCGCTCCGTGGCCCGCGCACACGGCGGACGGATCCAGGCGATCCCCCGGGAAGGCGGTGGACTCGTGATGCGTGTCACTCTTCCCTTGTGAGCCCACCACCCCGTGTTCGCTTTTGGCTGAATGCCTGCCATGTGAAGCAAACCGATCCTGTGTGATCGATCACATGCCCGAGTGTCGGACCATGTGCGTTCTGTGACCCCATCACGGCCGGAACGCCCGGGACGTCCGGGTTTCCGGCCCCCCGGATGGCGGGAAATACACGGGGTGGCGTTTGTGCAAGACGGCCCCCGGACCGTGTACGGTCCCGGTCGTCATCCCAGCCGATTGCTCCTTCAGGCAGGCGGCTGGGTGTCGATTGAGTAACAGACCTTGATGTGAGGCAAAATCTCCGCCTCAGGTCGGGCACAAGTCCGGCCTCTCGCGCGTTACGTGCGCTGAGACACCGCTAACACCCAGAGGGGGAGAGCGAACAATGGCAACGGACTACGACACCCCACGCAAGACCGACGACGACGTCGACAACGACAGCATTGAAGAGCTGAAGGCCCGGCGTAACGAGAAGTCGACCTCGTCCGCGGACATGGACGAATTCGACTCGGTCGAGAGCATGGAGCTTCCCGGCGCGGACCTCTCCAACGAGGAGCTGGCCGTCCGGGTCCTGCCGAAGCAGGCCGACGAGTTCACCTGCATGAGCTGCTTCCTGGTGCACCACCGCAGCCAGCTGGCACGTGAGAAGAACGGTCAGCCGATCTGTCGCGACTGCGACTGAGAGGCGTCGGCCGTGGCTGGCTCGACACCGTTTTTTCGGAAGCACGGTCGGAAGCGCCGCTTCCGAAAATCCGGTGATCCGGCGGAGGCGCAGGCGGGAACCACGGACCCGGTCACGAGTCCTGGAACCTCCGGCGGCTCCGCCATGGGTAACGCCATCGTGCCCTCCGACACCGCCCCGGCGGTGCCGTCGGCCACAGGAGTCGGCGAGGAGGCCCGGCGCAGGTCCGGGGCTCGTCGGCTGCAAGCAGTCAGGAACGGTGTACGCAAGGGCGGCGAAAGTGTCAGGGACGCCGCCCTGTACGTCACCGACAGGATCATCGAGAACGCACCGCGCGTTCCGGTTCGGGACCTCGCGACCCTGCGCGCCCAGTTCCCGGGCCTCGGCCCCGATCAGCTTGCCGACAAGCTGATCCACGGCGCCGCCAACGCCACCTCCACCGTCGGCGCGGGCATCGGAGCGGCGGCCATGCTGCCCGTCCCGCCCGCCATGCCGGCGGAGCTGGCCGCGGAGATCACCGGCGTCGCCGCCATCGAACTCAAGCTCATCGCCGAACTCCACGAGGTCTACGGCCTGCGCCCGCCCGGCACGGTCGGACAGCGCAGCTTCGCCTACCTCACCTCGTGGACCGAGGAGCGCGGCGTCGACCTCACCAAGCCGACGACGCTGAACGCGGCCCTCGGCGGCCAGATGAAGCGCGAACTGCGCCAGCAGATCATGAAGCGGATGTTCCGCAACCTGCCCAACCTGATGCCGTTCATGGTCGGCGCGGCGGTGGGCGCGGTCATGAACCGCCGCGACACCCGGAAACTCGCCGAGAAGGTCCGTGGGGACCTGCGCGGCCGCGCCGTGCCCTGGGACGCCCTGCCGCAGCTCCCGCCCCTGGAACGGCCCTCCCAGCCCCTTCCCGAGGCCACCAGGGCCGCACTCGAGGGTCCCGGACGGCAAGGCGGCGGAGCCTGAGGGCCCGACCGCCCCGCACCACCGGACGGGACCGGATCCGCGACCGGATCCGCGACCGGATCCGCGACCGGACCGGGGATCAGCCCTTCGCCGCGAGGATGGCCGCCCGCAGGGCCTCCGGCTCGCGGGTGGAGACGTACACGTACGGGGTCGGGTCCGCCGGGTCGGTCACCTCGACGCGGACGGCCGTCGGCACGTAGCTGCGCATCAGCATGAAGGCCCGGGTGTCGGCCTTGTGGGTGCGCCAGGCGCGCGACTCCTCGGCGTCCAGGATCTCGGGGTCGCCCAGGGCCGTCACCGGGATCCGGGCCTCCCCCGCGGCCAGGGCGCCGTTCACCACGCGCACGCGCGCGGAGCCGTACGAGCTCACCAGCAGCCCGGCCAGCCCGGCGCCCCCGACCAGCCCGGCCAGCAGCGGCAGCGTGCCCAGCGGCAGCAGCATCAGCGCGCACGCGAGGCCGCTCAGTACGGCGATGCCCCACCAGGAGCGGGGGGCGGTCAGGCGTTCGTCGTGGTGCGCGGTGGAGGGCTGCATGCGCTCAAGCCTGCCACGAGGCGACCGGCGGGTAGCCGCGCGGGTAAGGTCTGCGGCTGTGAGTGGACGAAACACAGCGTTGACGCCGCCGGCCGATGCCGCCGCGCCGGTCCGGCACCCCGACGCGCCCGCACCCGGCGAGCTCCTCGGCGCGCACTACGAGCACTGCTTCGGCTGCGGCGGGGGCCAGCCGCACGGACTCCACCTGGAGGCCCGTGCGGGTGAGGGCGTGCGCGTCACCGCCGAGTTCACCGTCAAGCCCGCGCACCAGGGCGCCCCCGGTCTCGCCCACGGCGGTGTGCTGGCCACCGCGCTCGACGAGACGCTCGGCTCGCTGAACTGGCTGCTGCGCGTCATCGCCGTGACCGGCCGGCTGGAGACCGACTTCGTACGGCCCGTTCCGGTGGACACCGTGCTGTACCTCGACGCCGAGGTCACCGCCGTCGCCGGGCGGAAGATCTACTGCAGCGCGGTCGGCCGGATAGGCGGGCCCGAGGGGCCGGTCGCCGTGCGCGCCGACGCCCTGTTCATCGAGGTGAAGGTCGACCACTTCATCGACAACGGTCGGCCCGAGGAGATCCAGGCGGCGATGGCCGACCCGGACCAGGTCAGGCGCGCCCGCGCCTTCGAGGTGAACCCCTGATGTCCCTGAATGATCATGCCCCCGTCGACGTGCTGATCCGCCGCGTCGACCCGGAGGTGCCCCTCCCCGCCTACAGCCACCCCGGCGACGCCGGCTGCGACCTGGTGACGACCCAGGCCGCCGAGCTGGAGCCCGGCGAGCGGACCGTACTCCCCACCGGGGTGTCCATCGCCCTGCCCGACGGGTACGCGGCCTTCGTGCACCCGCGCTCCGGCCTGGCCGCCCGCTGCGGGCTCGCGCTCGTGAATGCCCCCGGGACGGTGGATGCCGGGTACCGTGGGGAGATCAAGGTGATCGTGGTCAATCTCGACCCTCGCGAGAGCGTCCGGTTCGAGCGTTTCGACCGCATTGCCCAGCTGGTTGTCCAGCGGGTCGAGAAGGTGCGCTTCCACGAGGTGGCGGAACTTCCCGGCTCGGCCCGGGCCGAGGGGGGTTTCGGCTCCACCGGCGGTCATCCGGCCGTGGCCGGATCCGGCGCTGGTCAGCAGGGTGGGAATGGCTACGCTTCGGTCGTAACCGACCGGGAAGGACAGTGACGTGTTCGGACGTCGCAAGAAGAACGACTCCGCCAAGGACGGCGGCGCGGCCGAGCAGGTCGATGACCGTGTGTCCGGCCTGGACGCCGACGAGCAGGACGGCGCCGAGGAAATCGACGCGGACCAGCCGCGCCGCGTGAACCTGCCCCCGGCCCCGCGGCCCGACGGCCCCTGGGACGTCTCCGAGGTGCTCGGCAACCCGGCCGACGGCCGGGTGGACCTGGGCGGCATCTTCGTACCCGGCGTCGAGGGCATGGAGCTGCGGGTCGAGGTCGCCGGTGACGCGATCGTCGCCGCGACCGTCGTCCTCGGCGACAGCGCCGTACAGCTGCAGGCCTTCGCCGCACCGCGCAAGGAAGGCATCTGGGGCGAGGTCCGCGAGGAGATCGCCGCGGGCATCACCCAGCAGGGCGGCATCATCGACGAGGTCGAGGGTTCGCTGGGCTGGGAGCTGCGCGCACAGGTTCCCGTACCGCTGCCGGACGGGCAGACCGGCGCGCAGCTGGTCCGCTTCGTCGGCGTCGACGGTCCGCGCTGGTTCCTGCGCGGTGTCATCTCCGGCCAGGGCGCGGTGCGCCCCGAGTCGGCGGGTGTCCTCGAGCAGATCTTCCGCGACACCGTCGTGGTCCGCGGTGACGGCCCGATGGCTCCCCGTGACCCGATCGTCCTGAAGCTGCCGAACGACGCCCAGATGGTGCCGGACGGCGTGCAGACGGAGGACCAGGAAGGCTCCCGCTTCGGCGGCGGCATGGGACAGCTGGAGCGCGGCCCGGAGATCACCGAGGTCCGCTGACGCAGGTCACGGCCCCTCGGGGGCACCTTTGCGCTCCGGGCCGGTGGGCCCCGCCGCCGCGGCGGGGCCCACCGGCCTTCGCGCGTCCTCCGGGGGCGTCAGGGATGCGTCAGAGATGCGCGTCCGGCCCCCGATCGGTGCGTGGACCCTGCGGGCGTCCCCGAGAATGGGCGCATGGGACGCGGCAAGCTCAGGATCTATCTCGGCGCGGCACCCGGTGTGGGCAAGACCTACGCGATGCTCTCCGAGGGCCACCGAAGGGTGGAGCGGGGCGCGGACTGCGTGGTCGGGTTCGTCGAGCACCACGGGCGGCCGCGTACCGAAGTGATGCTGCACGGCCTGGAACAGGTGGCGCGCAAGGAGCTCACCTACCGCGGGGCGGCCTTCACCGAGATGGACGTGGACGCCGTCCTCGCCCGGCGCCCCGCCATAGCGCTCGTGGACGAGCTCGCGCACACCAACGTGCCCGGCTCGCGCAACGCCAAGCGCTGGCAGGACGTGGAGGAGCTGCTGCGGGCCGGCATCGACGTGGTGTCGACCGTCAACATCCAGCACCTGGAGTCCCTCGGGGACGTGGTGGAGTCGATCACCGGGGTCCGGCAGCGCGAGACCGTGCCGGACGACGTGGTGCGCCGCGCCGACCAGATCGAGCTCGTCGACATGTCCCCGCAGGCGCTGCGCCGGCGGATGGCGCACGGCAACATCTACAAGCCGGACAAGGTCGACGCGGCCCTGTCCAACTACTTCCGCCCCGGCAACCTCACCGCCCTGCGCGAGCTCGCGCTGCTGTGGGTGGCCGACCGGGCCGACGAGTACCTCCAGCAGTACCGCGGCGAGCACGACATCCGCTCCACCTGGCAGGCGCGCGAGCGCATCGTCGTCGGGCTCACCGGCGGACCGGAGGGCCGCACCCTGATCCGGCGCGCCTCCCGGATCGCGGCCAAGGGCTCGGGCAGCGAGATCCTCGCCGTCTACATCGCCCGCAGCGACGGGCTGACCGCGGCCTCGCCGAAGGAGCTCGCCGTCCAGCGGACGCTGGTCGAAGACCTAGGCGGAACGTTTCACCATGTGATCGGCGACAACGTCCCCGAAGCGCTCCTGGCCTTCGCCCGCGGGGTCAACGCCACCCAGATCGTGCTCGGCTCCAGCCGCCGCAAGACCTGGCAGTACGTCCTCGGCCCCGGCGTCGGCGCCACCGTCGCCCGCGACTCCGGGCCCGACCTCGACGTCCACATCGTCACGCACGAGGCGGTGGCCAAGGGGCGCGGCCTGCCCGTGGTCCGCTCGGCGGCCCGGCTGGGGCGGCCCCGGATCGCGGCGGGCTGGGTGGTGGGCGTGGGCCTGCCCGTACTGCTCTGCCTGCTGCTCACGCACATCGAGGCGGACCTCGGGCTCGCCAACGACATGCTGCTCTTCCTGGCGCTGACGGTGGCCGCCGCGCTGCTGGGCGGCCTCTGGCCCGCCCTGGCCTCCGCCGCCGTCGGATCGCTGCTGCTGAACTACTTCTTCGCCCCGCCCCTGCACCGGTTCACGATCTCCGACCCGAAGAACATCGTGGCCATCGCCGTCTTCTTCGGGGTGGCCGTCTCCGTGGCCTCCGTGGTGGACCTGGCCGCCCGGCGCACCCACCAGGCGGCGCGGCTGCGCGCCGAGTCCGAGATCCTCTCCTTCCTCGCCGGCAGCGTGCTGCGCGGCGAGACCAGCCTGGACGCGCTGCTGGTCCGGGTCCGCGAGACCTTCGCCATGCAGTCCGTGGCCCTGCTGGAGCGCGACGGCGAGGTCGATCCGTGGCGGCGGGCCGGCAGCGTCGGCCCCGACCCCGTGGACCGGCCCGAGGACGCCGATGTCGACATGCCGATCGGCGACCACATGGCGCTGGCCCTGTCGGGGCGCGTGCTGCCCGCCGAGGACCGACGCGTGCTGGGCGCCTTCGCCGCCCAGGCGGCCGTGGTCCTGGACCGGCAGCGGCTGGTCGGGGAGGCCGAGGAGGCCCGCCGGCTGGCCGAGGGCAACCGGATCCGGACCGCGCTGCTGGCCGCCGTAAGCCACGACCTGCGGACGCCGCTGGCCTCCATCAAGGCGTCGGTGACCTCCCTGCGCTCCGACGACGTGGACTGGTCGGACGAGGACCGGGCCGAGCTCCTCGAAGGCATCGAGCTCGGCGCCGACCGGCTCGACCACCTCGTGGGCAACCTGCTGGACATGTCCCGGCTCCAGACCGGCACCGTCACCCCGCTGATCCGGGAGATCGACCTCGACGAGGTGATCCCGATGGCGCTGGGCGGCGTACCGGAGGACAGTGTGCTGCTCGACGTGCCCGAGACGCTGCCCATGGTGGCGGTGGACCCGGGGCTGCTGGAGCGGACCGTGGCCAACGTGGTGGAGAACGCCGTCAAGTACAGCCCGCCGGGGGAGCGGGTGCTGGTGGCGGCCAGCTTCCTCGGCGACCGGGTCGAGGTGCGGGTCGTCGACCAGGGGCCCGGCGTGCCCGACGAGGCCAAGGACAAGATCTTCGCCCCCTTCCAGCGGCACGGGGACGCGCCGCGCGGCGCCGGGGTGGGCCTCGGGCTCGCCGTGGCCCGGGGCTTCACCGAGGCGATGGGCGGCACCCTCGCGGCCGAGGACACCCCCGGCGGCGGGCTGACGATGGTGCTGACCCTGCGGGCGGTCGCGCGGGACGGGGTGGACATAGTGGAACGTGATCACGACCGTGATCAGCTGATGCGACAGAAGGCAGGACCTCAATGACCCGGGTGCTCGTGGTGGAAGACGAGCCGCAGATCGTCCGAGCCCTCGTGATCAACCTGAAGGCGCGCAAGTACGAGGTCGACGCGGCCGCCGACGGGGCGAGCGCCCTGGAGCTCGCGGCGGCGCGCCACCCCGACGTGGTCGTCCTCGACCTCGGCCTGCCCGACATGGACGGCATCGAGGTGATCAAGGGCCTGCGCGGCTGGACGCGGGTACCGATCCTGGTGCTCTCCGCCCGCCACACCTCGGACGAGAAGGTCGAGGCCCTGGACGCGGGCGCCGACGACTACGTCACCAAGCCCTTCGGCATGGACGAGCTGCTGGCCCGGCTGCGCGCCGCCGTCCGCCGCGCGGAGCCGACCGCCGGCTCCGGCGAGGACGAGGTGGTCGTCGAGACCGAGGGCTTCACCGTGGACCTGGCCGCGAAGAAGGCCGTACGGGAGGGCCGTGACGTACGGCTCACGCCCACCGAGTGGCACCTGCTGGAGGTCCTGGTCCGCAACGGCGGCAAGCTGGTCAGCCAGAAGCAGCTGCTCCAGGAGGTCTGGGGGCCCTCGTACGGCACGGAGACGAACTACCTGCGGGTCTACATGGCCCAGCTGCGGCGCAAACTGGAGGCGGACCCCTCGCACCCGCGGCACTTCATCACGGAACCGGGCATGGGATACCGCTTCGAGAGGTAGTGGGCGCGCCGGTACGCTTCCTGTTATGAGTGCTGAACCGCGTCCCGAGAAGCCCGCGAAGCCGGCCAGGCCGGTGGGCCGGTTCCGCCGGATGATAGAGCGGCTGTCCACCTCCCAGGAGGAGCTGCATTCGGCGGAGCTGCAGGAGGACGCAGAGGCCGCGGGGTGCACGCGGATCTGCGACTGCCACGACCGGCAGATAGTCAAGGTGACCGGCACCCTGCGCACGGTCACCTTGCGGCCGCGGGCCGGCGTCCCCGCCCTCGAGGCGGAGCTGTTCGACGGCTCGGCCGCGCTGGACGTGGTGTGGCTCGGGCGTCGCTCGATCGTGGGAATCGAGCCCGGCCGGCGCATGATCGCCTCGGGCCGGATCTCCATGACCCACGGCCGTCGGGTGCTCTTCAACCCGAAGTACGAACTCCGACCGCTCGGACAGGAGCACTGAACCGGTGACGTCACTCGACAAACCGACCACCCCAGAACCCGGTGCCGCCGGGGCTCCCGCCGATGACCAGAGCGCGGTGACGCAGGCGGCGCTGTTCGACGCCTTCGGCGGCATCCGGGGCACCGTGGAGACGATGCTCCCCGGGCTGCTGTTCGTCATGATCTACACGATCAACCGGGACGTGAAGCTCTCCGCGATCGCGGCGGGCGCGGTCGCCGTGCTGCTGGTGATCGTGCGGCTGCTGCGCAAGGACACGGTGAAGCACGCCTTCAGCGGGGTCTTCGGCGTGGGCGTGGGCGTGGCCTTCGCCCTGTTCACGGGCAGCGCGAAGGGCTTCTACCTGCCGAGCATGATCTACGGCGCGGGGCTGGGCGTGGCCTTCACGGTGTCGGCGCTGGTGGGCTTCCCGCTGCTGGGCGTGATCCTCGGGCCGGTGTTCAAGGAGAACCTGTCCTGGCGCACCCGCAACCCCGGCCGCAAGAAGGCGTACGTCAAGGCCAGCCTGGCCTGGGGCATCATCTTCCTGGCCAAGTACGCGATCCTCTTCCCGCTGTACTGGTGGGGCGACGCGACGCAGCTGGGCTGGGTCCTGATCGCGCTGAAGCTCCCGCCGATGGTGCTCGCGGTGTACTTCACCTGGCTCTTCCTGGCCAAGGCCCCGCCGCCGATCGACGTGATCGCAGAATGGGAAGCCAAGGAAGCCGCCCGCGAGAACCGGGCTTAGTCAGCCCCGCCGGCGTTTGAGGCGCGGGGCCTGGGGTGCCGGGCGTAGTCAGCCCCGCCGGCGTTTGAGGCGCGGGGTCTGGGGCGGAGCCCCAGCAACGGCGCCGCACCCGAACGCAAGCGCAGGGGCAGCACGAAGGGGCGGGCCGACCACCTGGTGGT
>NZ_JBHXNP010000062.1:0-52546 GCF_042719495.1 Streptomyces sp. NPDC058525 | reverse complement strand
GCGTACCAGGAGCGGGTGGAGCCAAATCAACTTCTTACACCCCGTGGAGCCACTTCACGTTCCCACCCTGGAGCCCAAAGAAGTGCTTACAGACACCCAGTCGCGGCCAACCTGCGTGATGGGCGCCTACAGGCTCTCCGCGACTTCCCTGCGAATGAGGTGGTGGACGTCGACTTCGTCGGTACAGGCTTTCTGCTCATCCACCGTGACGTGTTCCGGCACATGCGCGACCAGCGGGCAGATGAGCTGCTCCCCTGGTGGGACGGCTCCGTCGAACGCGGTGAGGTTCTGGCTGAGGACTACACCTTCTGCTCGCGAGCCAGACGAGCCGGCTACCCAGTTCGGCTGCACACGGGCGTGAGGCTTGGCCACGCCAAGACCGTAACGATCGGGCTGTAGCAAGCTTGGAGACCTGACCGGAATCGCGAAGGGCCCGCGGCAGATGCCGCCGGGCCCCTCGGCGTCTCCGATCCGGCACACTGCCGAGGCCTGCAAGACCGGGCCGGAGGCTGCGTGATGACCCCGACGAGGCCCGCATCGGACTGCAGTCCGCCCCCGGCCTCGACGAGGCGCTGCAGCAGCCGGCCCAGGGCTGATCCCGAGCCGTACCCGCCCGGCCCCTCTGCGCGAGAGGTCGGGCAACTTGCTGATTTCTCGCTCGTGCACGGTTGCTGCCCTATCGTCACGCCATGAGCGGACCGGAGTGGGGAGACGTGGCCTCGTGGGCCGCGTTCGCGTTGGCCGGCGGGGCAGCACTCATCAGCCTGAAGGCGCGCGGAGACAGCAAGAGGTCAGCCGCCGCGACGGTGCGGGCAGCTGACGCCGCAGAGGCCTCCCTGGCCGAGGCCAGGAAGTCGGCTGACGGCGCTGTTCGTTCAGCGTCTGCGGCGGAGGAGGCCTTGGCTTTGCAGCGAGATGAGGCGGCGTCCAGGCGCGCAGCAGAGGAAGATGTTCGGAGGCCACGGGTCGCGCTCGCGATCGTGTTCCACCAAGGTCATACATGGCACTTGATCAACGAAGGCACTGCGCCAGCGAGGAACCTCCGGCTTCTGACGGCCTTCGACTTTCAGGCGCCGGATGTACCACCCAACCTCATTTTGGATCCTGGTGACGTGCAGCCTTTGAGGATGCTCGCTGGTCTCGTGGGCTCGCTGCCGACAGTCCTTGAGTTCACTTGGGAGGGGCAGGACCAACCTGTTCGGCTGCGAGTGCCACCCAAGCCGTAGCTAGCCGTAGGCGGTGCTCAGCCTCCTCACCGTGAGGAGGCTGAGCACCGTTGCGTGCAAACACCCGTGCGGAACTGCCCTCCAGCAATCTGCTGCAATCGGCCCCCACCCCCCGCTCGTGGCCAGCATCCTGGAGCCCCACAAGCCAGGACGGAGCGAGCCATGACCCTACGGTTTATCGGCACCACATCGGAGTACGGCAACTGCCCCACCCTGTACGAGGTCGTCGAGACCGGCGACATCGTCGTCCAGGGCGAGCAGCTGACCGACCCCGAGCACCTCGCGCAGCTGCGCGATGTCGGGGAGCACGAGACGTTCGTGGTCATCCCGCGCGACCTGCTCACGCGGTTCGCGCCGAAGGAGTGAGCGTGCTGGTCCCCTTCGAGGCGATCACCCACCTGTTCGCCGAGTTCGAGCACACCGCGTTCCGGCTGGAGACCCGACGCGGCTACGCCTCCGACCGGGCCGGCGCCCGCTTCCAGGCCTTCATGCGCGGCACCGAACCTGCTCCGGAGCCCGGCAACCCGTGGCACGTCAACGTCCGCGAGAAGGCCGAGCAGGGCGCCTCGTTCTCCCGGGTGCGCATCATCGACGAGCCGCCCACTGACGGGCAGCGGTTCCTGATGGCGGCCGCCGCCGCGAACCCCGGCGAGGACATCCGCGTACTCGCCCGCGCCCAGGCCGTACAGCTGGAACTGCCGGCCTACGACTTCTGGCTGTTCGACTCCCGGACCCTGGTCCGCTTCCACATCGACGACCAGGACGTCACGACCGGCGTCGAGGTCGTCGACGACCCCGCCGAGGTGCTGGCCGCGTGCCGGGCCAGGGACCGCGCCTGGCCCCTCGCCATGCCTTCAGGCGAGGTGTGGGCGCAGGTACGTTCGTCCGTGTGAGCACAGACTTTCAGAGCGGCCGCGTGGCCCTCGGCGCGCGCCTGCGGGAACTGCGCGCCGAGGCCGGGCTGAACGGGAAGGACTTCGCCGCCCGGATCGGCTGGCAGCGGTCGAAGGTGTCCCGGCTGGAGAACGGCAAGCAGACCGCGACGGAGGCCGACACCGATGCGTGGGCGTCCGCCGCCGGCGTCCCGGAGCAGGCCGCCGACCTTCGCAGCCGGCTCAAGGGGCTGGAGTCGCAGCAGCGTTCCTGGCGGCGCCAGCTTGCAGCAGGGCACCGGCCGGTGCAGGACCGGTACGTCGTCGAGTACCAGCAGACCGCGACCATGCGCGGCTACGAAGCCACGGTGATCCCGGGGCTCTTCCAGACCCCGGACTACGCCCGCCATTTGATCGAGGCGAACACCATGCTCATGCAGTCGCCCCGCGACACGGAGGCCGCGGTGGCCGCCCGCATGCGCCGCCAAGAGGTGCTGTACGAGCCAGGCAAGCTCTTCCGGGTGCTGCTGTGGGAAGCAGCCCTGCACGTCCTCGTGTGCCCGCGTGCGGTCATGGCCGGCCAGCTCGACCGCCTCGTAGGCCTGATCGGAATGAGCACGGTGGAGCTCGGCATCGTGCCGCTCGGGGCGCCGTTGCCGCTGACTCCGAAACATGGGTTCTGGATCTTCGATGAGGAGCGGGTCATCGTGGAGACGGTCAATACCGAGCTGTCCTACGACTCTGCGGATGACCTCGCGCTGTACGGGCGGGCATGGGACGGACTGCACACCGCGGCCGCCTACGGGGCGCAGGCGCACCGGCTGATCGCCCGCGCACGCCACGCGGTTGCAGCCGCCTGAGCAACCCGTCCCAACCCGCCCGGCACTGCGCGCAATCGCGCGCAATGGGGCGGACGGGCCCGGCCTCGGGTTCCTACGGTCCTGGTCATGGCGACACAAGCGGGCACCACGGGCGCCGAGACCAGCCCCGTGAACTGGTGCCACTACCACGATGGATCATCCGAGACTGCACGCCCTGTGCGGTTCGCCGGCCGCTCGTGCGGGCCGCCGGTCGTGCTGTACGCGTGCGCCCCATGCCGTGAGCAGCGTGGCCTGGTGCCGCGGTGGCGGTTCGCCACTCTCCCGACCCGGGCCCGTTGATGGCGGCCCCGTCGTGCGTCCGGGCGCCGCTGCCCGAGGTGTACGGGCTCGCGTGGGAGCAGAGAGCCGGCCGGGCCTGCGTGGTCTGCGGCAAGCGGCTCACGACCGGCGCGGTGTCCCGCGGCTGGCTTTTCGGCCGACACGGCGCCCACTCCCTCGACGTCGAGGTGTGGTGCTGCCCCGCCCCAGAGGCCCAGTGATGCCCGGCGATGACCTGCTGGGCGCGGTCGACCTGGCGCTCTTGAACATGGAAGTCCGGCCGTCCCTGGCGCATCCGGAGGGGCAGTGCAGGCGGAAGCACGTGCTGTGCGCCGGGTGCCAGCTGCTGGCGCCACTGGAGCCCGGCTACTGCGGCAGCACGGTGGGCCGCTGCCGACTCTGCGGCTACAGCCGACAGGTCATCCACCACCCCGAACTCTGCTGGATCTGAGGAGAGACCCATGACCGCTAGAGGCCAGATCTGCCGCCTCTGTGACCGCGTGATCCGCGGCGAGGGCAAGACGATCCCCGTGGACTCGGCATCCGCTGCCCGGCCCGACCAGCACACGCACGTCGCGGATGATCCTGCCTGCAAGCGGATCACGCAGGCTGAGCGGGAGCGCGGCTACTGATCTCCCGGCCCGTCCGTGGTCTCGGCGGAACACGGCCAGGCTGGGGCAGCACGGGGCCCCCGACGCGATCCGCACGCGTCGGGGGCTCCTGTGCAACCAGTTGCAGAAGCTCGGGTCAGTGCCCATAGAAGGGCTTCATCCACCAGCCGCAGGCCTCGCAATACTCTGCACGGAAGCGGGTCAACAGGGCTCGGATCATGGGCCGTTCACCTCCTCGCGGACCACGTGGATGGTGCACATAACCCCTTCCGGACCCCTCTCGACGCGGTCGACACGCACGATCTCACCTGCGTAAACGTCGCCAGAAGGGGTCTCGGAGAGCGGTGGGGGAGTGGCGGACGAATCGGACAGCCACCACACGGCCGCCAGCCACGCGACCGGCACGGCGTAGATGAACTGCGGGGCCCGGCCGAGGAGCCCCCGATGGGCAGCGCGATGCGGACCACCAGCGCGCCCAGGGTGGGCACGTCGAACCAGCGGGACGGCGACTCCAGCAACCGGCCGTTGCCGACCACCATGCGGTGCTGGAGCACGGCCAGGCGGGACGCTCGGGGCCCGGTCACAGCAAGCCCGTCACGGCGTCACCGGCGGCCGAGACGACCGGCGAGAGAACGTACCCGGCAACCCCGGCGACGCCGGAGGCCAGGCCGAGGCTGATCCCGGAGGCGAGGGCGCGCACGATCATCCAGTTGAAGCCCCGCCGCTTCGTCCACACCGCGATCAGGACCACGGTGGCGATGATGACGACCGCGTGCCCGCCGGGGCTGAGCACGAGGTGCGAGGAGCGGGTGACGTCCGGGGTGTCGCCTCCGACCCCGTGCTCCAGGACCGCGTCGCCGATGGTGGAGGAGCCCCACAGGGACCAGTCGGCGCCCGCGCCGAGCAGGCCGCCCGCGGACAGGATGAGGAGCATCCCGTAGAGCCAGACGAGGAGGAACGGGAGGAGCTTTCAGGAGGTGCTTGGGCTTGCCGGCCTGCTTGGCGCCGGGCCACCACCGGGTGATCTTTCAGCCGAGGAGGGAGAGGCCGACGGTCACGCCGCCGAGCGACACGATGCCGTAGGTGGGGAAGTCCATGGAGAGTCCTCAGAGGAGGGCCGCGCCGAGCGCGGCGAGCAGGAGGATGAACGTGGCGGTGCCAAGGGCGGGCAGCGCGTAGAGGCCGCGGGCGCGGGCCGGTGCCGCGGCGAAGAACACGGCGAGCAGCACGAGATGCGCCAGCTACTCGGTGGCGGCCGGGTAGTGCGCCGCGAACGCGTCAGCCGCTGCGCCAAGCTGATCCGCAGCCTCGCGCAGGGTGCGCCACCAGCGTTCGGCGGTCGCGTCGTCGGTGAACACGGCGGCCGGCCGGACGTACGCAACGGCCCCAGCTGCGGCGCTTGCCTGGCGCACCGCCCGCTCGGCGTGCGCCACACGCTGCGCCAGCCGCTCGCGCTGGCTCACAACGGGCGGCGCAACCGGGTCCGGGGTGTGCGCCAGGTCACGCGCCACGGTGTCCTTCGAGACACCGAGCTTGGCGGCGATGGCCCGGTTCGATGCGCCACCCTGCGCCAGCTGGCGCACCCTGGCGCGCCGGTCGGCGATCTCAGCAGGAGTCGTCACCACGCACCTCCCGCGCGAAGCACGGTCAGGCGCAGCGCCAGCTGACGCAGCTCGGCCGCCCGCTCGACGAGGACCTCGGCCAGAGCCTCCAGGCCGGCCGGGTCCAGGGTGGCCGAGGGGACGAGCAGCCCCACGTAGACGCTCGGCGGGACCGGGCGCAGGCCGAACGGGTACTCGACGAGTTCGGCGGCCAGGACGGCTCGCGCGTCGTGGTCGACGAGGTACTCCGGGCCGGCGTGGTGGACGTCGTCGCGATACTCGGCGGGCGCCTCGGGGTGGCCGGTGCACCAGTCGGGTTCGGGAATGGTGATCGAGCCGTGGTCCAGAGTCGGCACCGTCACGGTGCGGGCTGAGGTCATCGGGCGCCGCCCGCGGCCTGGCAAAGCTCGGCGGCGTACTGCTGGCGGGTGGTACCCCGCTCGACGGCAGGCGCGTGGGCGAGGATCAGCTCCTCGGCACGGGCCGCCCGGTCGGTGCCGTAGCCGTGCCGGCGGGTCGCGAACGTCAGGGCGAGCGCTGCCCGGAGGCTCTCGCGCATGGGGTGCTGGGGGCGCTCGGCCGTGAGGCGGGCGGCGATCTGCCGGAGGAGGACGCGGGTGTCCGCGTCGGGGCGGCTCATCGCGTTGCGTCCTCTGCTCGCACAGCGCTGATGAGGCTGGCGACCTCGGCGAGGACGGCCCCGGCGTCGCCGGCCCGCCAGATGAGGGCGGCGAGGCAGTCGAGGAACTTCACGTAGTTCGGGTCTGCCCCCTCCTTCATCTCGGCGATCTCAATGAGGACGGCGACGGCGGCCGGAGTCAGCGGGGGAAGTTCCGCTCGCCGGCAGGCAGCGACGAGGGCCGGGTTCCGCAGGTTGGCCACCACAGGGTTCACGGCAGTGGCAGGGGTTATCGCCGCGAGAGCTGCCGCGGCCGGAATGCGGGTCCGCTGGTCCGCGTCGAACGGATCGAGCTTGGCGTCGCGGACGGCAGGAAGGGGGGCGTATACGGTGTGGGGCATGGTTCGACTCCCTGTGGCTAGGGGTTCGCATCGCAGGCCCCGTTCGGTGTGCAACCACCGGGCGGGGCCGTCCTCGTTTCCGAGGCGATGCACTCACCGTAGGGAACATCATGTTCCATTATCAACGCCAAGAACACTGGGCATTTGTGCCCGATCTAGGTAACGTCATGTTCCATGAGCTTCAATGGAACACTGTGTGTCATGGATAAGCGATCACTGGCGCACCTCGCGCGCCGGTTCAGGGAAGCCGAGGCCAGGTCCGAGATCCTGCGGCAAGAGCTGGCGGCTGCGATCCGAGAGGCGGACGCCGACGGGGTACCACAGAAGGACGTCTGCGAGGTCACGGGCTACACGCGCCAGCAGATCCGCAGGATCGTCAAGGCGAGCGAAGACGGCGACGGGTGACCGGCCCCGCAACGACAGGAAGCCCCCGCCGCACGCCCGGCGGGGGCTTCGTTAATTGCTACGACGGACGTCTCACACTCGTCTCACAGACAACCGCACGCAGCGCTGCGTAATGCCCCCGTGACCTGCATTTTCCTGCGCGCTGTGGACACGTGCAGTCCTCCATGGACGACAGGTAAACTCCCTCCACGTGACTGCCAAGCCCCGCATCCCCAATGTCCTGGCCGGCCGCTACGCCTCCGCGGAGCTCGCCGTCCTGTGGTCCCCCGAGTACAAGGTGACGCTGGAGCGGCGGCTGTGGCTCGCCGTGCTGCGCGCCCAGAAGGACCTCGGCATCGAGGTCCCCGACGCGGCCCTCGCCGACTACGAGCGCGTCCTGGAGACGGTCGACCTCGCCTCCATCGCCGAGCGCGAGAAGGTCACCCGGCACGACGTGAAGGCCCGCATCGAGGAGTTCAACGCCCTCGCCGGTCACGAGCACGTCCACAAGGGCATGACCTCCCGCGACCTCACCGAGAACGTCGAGCAGCTCCAGATCCGGCTCTCGCTGGAGCTGGCCCGCGACCGTACGGTCGCCGTCCTGGCCCGCCTGGGCAAGCTGGCCGGCGAGCACGCCGAGCTGGTCATGGCCGGCCGCTCCCACAACGTCGCCGCGCAGGCGACCACCCTGGGCAAGCGCTTCGCGACGGCCGCCGACGAGCTGCTGGTCGCCTACGACCGCCTGGAGAACCTCCTGGAGCGCTACCCGCTGCGCGGGATCAAGGGCCCGGTGGGCACCGCCCAGGACATGCTCGACCTGCTCGGCGGCGACGCGGCCAAGCTCGCCGACCTGGAGCAGCGGATCGCCACCCACCTCGGCTTCGCCCAGGCCTTCACCTCGGTCGGCCAGGTCTACCCCCGCTCCCTCGACTACGACGTGGTCACCGCCCTGGTGCAGCTGGCCGCCGCCCCGTCGTCGATCGCCAAGACGATCCGCCTGATGGCCGGCCACGAGCTGGTCACCGAAGGCTTCAAGCCGGGCCAGGTCGGCTCCTCCGCGATGCCGCACAAGATGAACACCCGCTCCTGCGAGCGTGTGAACGGCCTGATGGTCATCCTGCGCGGCTACGCCTCGATGACCGGCGAGCTGGCCGGCGACCAGTGGAACGAGGGCGACGTGTCCTGCTCCGTGGTCCGCCGGGTTGCCCTGCCGGACGCGTTCTTCGCCTTCGACGGCTTGCTGGAGACCTTCCTGACGGTCCTGGACGAGTTCGGCGCCTTCCCGGCGGTCGTCGCCCGCGAGCTGGACCGCTACCTGCCGTTCCTCGCGACCACCAAGGTCCTGATGGGCGCGGTGCGGGCCGGGGTCGGCCGCGAGGCCGCCCACGAGGTCATCAAGGAGCACGCGGTGGCCTCCGCTCTGGCCATGCGCGAGCAGGGCGCCGAGCGCAACGAGCTGCTGGACAAGCTGGCCGCCGACGACCGGATGCCGCTGGACCGGGCCCAGCTCGACGCCCTGATGGCCGACAAGCTGTCCTTCACCGGCGCCGCGGGTGACCAGGTCGCGGCGGTGGTCTCCCGCATCGAGGCCATCGCCAAGCAGCACCCGGAGGCCGCCGGATACGCGCCGGGGTCGATCCTCTGACCCCCGACGAGCTGAACGCCGCCCGTGACCGCGTCATCCCGGACGTGGTCACGGGCGGTCTGCGCGTGCTCTTCTGCGGCATCAACCCCGGTCTCCTCTCCGCCGCCACAGGCCACCACTTCGCCCGCCCCGGCAATCGCTTCTGGCCGGTCCTGCACCTGTCCGGCTTCACCCCCCGCCGCCTGGACCCCGCGGAGCAGGAAGAACTGCTGACCTACCGCCTCGGCATCACCAACGTCGTCGCCCGCGCCACGGCCCGCGCCGACGAGCTCACCGCCGAGGAGTTCCGCGAGGGCGGCCGCCTCCTGACGGCCAAGGTGGAACTGCTGCGCCCCCAATGGCTCGCCGTGGTCGGCGTCACCGCCTACCGCACCGCCTTCGGCGAGCGGAAGGCGCAGATCGGCCCCCAGGAGCGGACCATCGGCTCGACCCGGGTCTGGGCCCTGCCCAACCCCAGCGGCCTCAACGCCCACTGGACGGCCGAGTCCATGGCCCAGGAGTACGCCCGCCTCCGCGCGGCCGCCGAAGCCCCCGAGCTCCCCGGAACCTAGGGCGGGTCGACGACCGTGACCCCTGCCATCAGCTGGTAGGGGTCGCCCTCGTCCCACTGGGCCACGTAGGCCACCAGCCACTGCTCCCCGGCCCGCCACAGGTGGACGTGGTCGGTGGTGTTGCTCAGCTCGTCCCACGGCTCCGGTATCTCCTCGCCGTCGAACCCGCGGTCCCTCACCGACACCAGGCTGAAGACCTGTGGCTCTCCCCACCGGTCGGCCAGGGCCTGGGCGAGCGCCCCGTACTCGGCGTTGATCTGGTCGGCCGCCTCGGTGCGGCCCGCACCGCCGTCCTCCCAGAAGTCCGCGGTCCGGCCGACCGGGACGAGGTGGTAACCCGGGCCGCTGCTCTGCCCGCCGGACCAGACCGGCTCGGTGGGGAAGTCCCGCACCCGGAGCCGGTCGATCGTGTCGAGATGCTCTGCCGTGGTCATACCGTCAGTATCCCGACTGCCACTGACAACTGGCCCGCGGTCATGCGTCCCGGCGCCGCACCGCCAGCCAGCCGCCGAACACCGCCGCTCCCGCCCACAGCGCCATCACGCCGAGCCCGGCCCAGGGGCCGAGGCCTTCCTGCCCCTGCGAGTGCAGCACCATCTGCCCGGCACGGTCCGGCAGGAACCGGTCCACGCCGCCCGTGGTCTCGCCGACGATGAACGAGACCAGCAGGACGAAGGGTATGAGCAGGCTCAGCACGGCCGTTCCGCTCCGCAGCACGGCGGCCAGCCCAGCCGCGAACAAGGCCATCAGTGCCAGGTAGAGCCCGCAGCCGACGATGGCACGGTAGGTGCCCGGGTCGCCGAGCCGAAGGGCGTAGGGGCCCATGAAGGCCTGGCCGCCGAGGAAGGTGACCAGCCCGGTGATCTGGCCGACGAGCAGGGCCAGTCCACCCACCATCGCCATCTTCGACAGGTAGAACCGGGTGCGGTTCGGCACGGCGGCCAGCGAGGTGCGCAAGGCACCGTTCTGGAACTCGCAGGACAGGGCGCCCGCGCCGAAGGCCATGGCGGCGATCTGGCCGAACACGAGTCCGTAGTAGGCCGCGTAGAGCGGGTCCGGCCCCATGCTGCCGGCCTCGGCCGTGCCTATCGCCGCGGCCGTGAGCACCTGGATGCCCGCAGTGGCCACGAAGACGGCTATGAGCGCCCCGAGGGAGCCGCGAAGGGACCGTATCTTGATCCATTCCGAGTGCAGGGCGGGGACGGTGGGCAGAGCGGCGCGCATGGCGGTGCCTCCTGACGGCAGGGAAGGAAGGGGAAGTCAGCGGGTTGCGGTGAACTGCGCGTGATCGGCGGTGAGGTCGAGGTAGGCCTGCTCCAGCGAGGCGCGCTCGTCGGAGAGTTCCAGCATGGGGATGCCCTCGCGGGCGGCCAGTCCGCCGAGCCGTTCGGCCTGCAGGCCTTCGACGGTCCACCGCCCGTCGTCGGCGGTCACCAGCTCGAAGCCCTCCCGGGCCAAGGCGGCCCGCAGCCGGACCGGGTCGGACGTGCGCAGCCGCACCCGCTGGGTGCTGCGGGCGTCTATGAACTCCTTCACCGAGGTGTCGGCGAGCAGCTTGCCGTTGCCGAGCACGACCAGGTGGTCGGCGAGCGCCGAGGTCTCCGACATCAGGTGGCTGGAGACCAGAACGGTGCGTCCGTCGGCGGCGAAGCCGCGCATCAGCTCGCGGATCCAGATGATGCCCTCGGGGTCGAGGCCGTTGGTCGGCTCGTCCAGCAGGAGCACTCCCGGGGCGCCCAGCAAGGCAGCGGCTATGCCGAGGCGCTGGCGCATGCCGAGCGAGAAGGACTTGATCCTCCGCTTGGCCACGGAGGCTATCCCGGCCTGCTCCAGAACCTCGTCGACCCTGCGCATCGGCACCCGGCCGGCCGCGGCGAGGAAACGGAGGTGGTCCCGGGCGGTGCGGCCGCCGTGCGCCGCCTGTGCGTCCAGCAGCGCGCCGACCCGGTGCAGCGGGTCGGGGAGGTCCTGGTAACTCCGGCCCCCGATGGTGGCCGTGCCCGATGTGGCCCGGTCCAGGCCCAGCAGCAGGCGCATCGTGGTGGACTTGCCGGCGCCGTTGGGGCCCAGGAACCCCGTGACCCTCCCCGGCAGGACGTCGAAGGTCAGGCCGTCCACCGCACGGTGGGCGCCGTACTCCTTGGTGAGCTCTCGGATCTCGATCGTGTTCATGCCTCAACAGTCGCCGCCGGCCCCACCCCCTGCCCTCCCCCGCACGGGGGGATCGTCTCCCCCGCACGGGGGAGCCGTCACCCGGCGGCCGACTGCCACGATGAGGACATGTACCGACTGCTTCGTGCTCCCCTCCGCGGGATCACGTACACCCGCTGGCTGCACCTGCTCGTGCCCATCCTCATCGTGTCCATCTGGATGTTCATAGAGCCGGAGTGGCCGTGGATGCCTGCCCTGATCGTCGCGCCGTTCGGACTGATTCCGTGGGTGCGGGTCGCCGAGGGGCTGCAGGCCCAGTTCCTGCTGGCCCCGCACGAGCGCGGCGGCCACGACGGGTCCATCAGCACGGCCCCGTCGGCCCGGTGGGGAGACCGCTGGCGGACGGTCGTCTGGCTGGAGATACGTCTCGTGCTGGCGGGCGCGGCGATTCTGGCCACGGTATGGCTCCCGGTCATGACGCTGGAGCTCGTCCTCACCGCGGCGGGGCACTCGCTGGGCGGCGACGACGTGATCCTGCCGTTCATCCCGCCCCGCTGGGCGGCCGTCCTCCTCGTACCGGTGCCGGTGGTCCTGCTGGTGATCATCGTGGTCCTGCTGGGCGAGGCCGTCACGGCCATCGCCGGCAGGCTGCTGGGGCCTTCGGCCGCCGAGCGGCTCAGCGCGCTGGAGGCCCGTACCGAGCAGCTGCTGGAACGGACGAGGATCGCTCGGGAGTTGCACGATTCCATCGGGCACGCGCTGACCGTGGCGGTGGTCCAGGCGGGCGCGGCCCGGGCCGCGGGGGACCCGGAGTTCACGGAGCGGGCGCTGTGCGCGATCGAGGAGACCGGCCGGGCCGCGATGGAGGACCTGGAGCGGGTGCTGCTGGTGCTGCGGGAGTCCGCGCAGCCGCCCTCGCAACGGCCCACCCTGGCCGACGCCGACCGGCTGTTGCAGTCCGCGCGTGCCTCCGGTTCCGCGGTGGACGCCGAACTGTCCGGCCCGCTGGAGCAGTTGCCGGGGCCCGTCACCCGTGAGGGGTACCGGATCCTTCAGGAGGCGCTGACCAATGTGCTGCGGCACTGCGGTCCGGTGCCGGTCCGGGTGCGGATCGAGGCGGCGGTCGGCCGGCTGGACCTGGAGGTGATCAATCCGCTGCCGGACGGGCCGGTGCTGATGACGGGGAGGGGCGGCGGGCTGCGCGGGATGCGGGAGCGTGCCGCGCTGCTGGGCGGGGAGGCCGAGACCGGGCCGCACGAGGGCAGTTGGAGGGTGCGCGCCCGGCTTCCGCTGGAGCGAATACGCTGACGGGATGCCGGTTACCGTACTGCTCGTCGACGACGAACCCCTGGTGCGCGCGGGTCTGCGCGCCGTCCTGGAAGCCCAGCCCGACATCGAAGTGGTGGGTGAGGCGGCCGACGGGGCGTCGGTCGTGCCGCTCGTACGGCAGCTGCGTCCCGACGTGGTGGCGATGGACGTGCGGATGCCGCTGCTCGACGGTATCGAGGCGACCCGGGCGGTCCTGCGGACGGTGGATTCGCCGCCGAAGATCCTCGTGGTCACGACCTTCGAGAACGACGAGTACGTCTACCAGGCACTGCGGGCCGGGGCGGACGGCTTCCTGCTCAAGCGGGCGCGGCCCTCGGAGATCGTGCACGCGGTACGGCTGGTCGCGGAGGGCGAGACGCTGCTCTTCCCGGCGGCGGTGCGGGCACTGGCCGCGGAGTACGGCAACCGGCACGCCCGGGCCGCGCTGGAGCGGGCGGCCCTGACCGAGCGGGAGGAGTCGGTGCTGCGGCTCATGGCGCGGGGCCTCACCAACGTGGAGATCGCGAGCGAGCTGATCATCGGCGCGGAGACGGTCAAGTCGCACGTCAGTGCGATCCTGGCGAAGCTGGGGGCGAGGGACCGCACCCAGGCGGTGATCACGGCGTACGAGTCGGGCTTCGTCGCCCCGGCCTGAGGGAGGGGCGCGTTCCGCCGATGGGGGGCCGCTTCTCGCCGCTGTGCCGGGTGCGCAGTACGATCCGGCTGACAGGCTCACCTGCTGGGAGGACTCACGTTGGGGCAGCTGACCGGCGGGGATCCCTCCCTGCTCCGGCGGATCAACTCCGCCGTGGTGCTTCGGGCACTGCGCGCGGCCCAGTCGCCGACCCTCACCGACCTCACCCGGGTCACCGGGCTTTCCCGGCCGACCGTCGAGGGAGTCGTCGAAGGGCTGATCGGAACCGGGCTCGTCGTCGAGGCGGATGCCGAGGAAGGCGCGCGGCGGCAGGGGCGCCCTGCCCGGAGGTTCCGCTTCCGGGCCGAGGCGGGGCATCTGCTGGGCATCGAGATCGGCTCGCACCGGGTCGCGGTGCTGCTGTCCGGGCTGGACGGGCGGGTCATCGGCGCCGGGACCAAGGACGTCGACGAGGCGGCCTCGGCCGACGAGCGGCTGGAGCGGGTACGGACGGCGGTCGCGGACCTGCTGCGCCGGGCCGGGGTTCCGCGCGACTCGCTGCGGGCGGTCGGCGTCGGCAGCCCCGGGATCGTGGAGGCCGACGGCACGGTCCGCCTCGGCACGGCGCTGCCCGGCTGGACCGGGCTGCCGCTCGGGGACCGGCTGCGGCGCTCGTTCCGCTGCCCGGTGCAGGTGGAGAACGACGCCAACGCGGCGGCGGTCGCCGAGCACTGGAAGGGGGCCGCGCGGGACACCGACGACATGGTGTTCGTGATGGCGGGGCTCAGCCCGGGCGCGGGCTCGCTGATCGGCGGCCGGCTGCACCGGGGGTTCGGCGGGGCGGCCGGGGAGATCGGCGCCCTGCACCTGCTGGGCCGCGAGGTCACGCCCGAGAAGCTGCTGTCCACCACCGGCGAGCCGCTGCACCCGCTGGACGAACCGGCCGTCGCCGAGGTCTTCGCGATGGCGCGGCGGGGCGACGAGCGGGCGGTGGCGGCCGTGCAGCGGTTCATCCAGCGCCTGGTCCACGACGTGGCCGCGCTGGTCCTGGCGATGGATCCGGAGCTGGTCGTCGTCGGCGGCTGGGCGGCCGGGCTGGACGGGGTGCTGGGCCCCCTGCGCCAGGAGCTGGAGCGCTACTGCCTGCGTCCGCCGAGGGTGGCCCTGTCCATGCTGGGCGAGGCCGCGGTGGCCACCGGGGCGCTGCGGCTCGCCCTGGACCACGTGGAGGAAGAGCTCTTCGCCGTCGAGAAGACGGTCACGACCCGCCGCCGCTGAGGCTGCCGCCGGGCGAGTGCCGGGCAGGGCGGGGAGCCGGGCGAGTGCCCGGCAGGGCGGATACCGGTCAGGCGCCGCGCGGGGGCCTCTGGACAACCGGCACCACTTCAGGACACCGCGGACCCGCTCAGGACAACCCGGTCCGGCTCGGAACACCCCGGCCCGGCTCACGACAACCCGGTCCGGCTCAGCCCGATTCGGACCCGCTCAGCCAGCCCCGGCCCGCCCAGGCCAGGCCGGTCCTGGGCCGGGCCGGGCCGAGCCGGGCCGAGCCGGCCCAGGACCGCCCAGGCCGAGCCGAGTGCCCGGATCCGGCCCGTAGCCCTCGGTTCAGGAGGCGACGCGTAGCCCGCGCTTCAGGACGCGACGCGCGGCTCGTGTGTGATCTCGACGTCGCCCGAGTCGCCGAAGGTCAGGCGGCAGGTGTCGGCGCGGTAGGTGGCCACCGAGACCGCGGCCGTGCCCGCCGCGGTGAAGTACCGGGTGGTGACCAGCAGGACCGGGGCGCCCGGCAGCCGGTCCAGCTCCTTGGCGTCGTCGGCCCGGGCGGAGCCGAGCTCCACCGAGCGGTCCTGGCCGTCCAGGGCCAGCCGCTGGAGTTCGCGCAGGACGGCGCGGGCGCGGGCGGGTCCGCTCGGGGCCTCGATGGCGGGGAGTCCGGGCACGGAGGCGGCCGGCACGTAGAGCAGCTCGGCGGCGACGACCTGGCCCTGGGTGACCCGGGTCCGGCGGACGGTGTGGACGTACTGGTCGGCGGCGAAAGCGCCGCCCGCGCCGAGCAGCTTGAGGACCGCGGCCGACGGCAGGCCCTCGCCCGCGTCCACCGGCTCCCAGCCGTCGGCGTCCTCGCCGGGCCAGCCGTGCTGCGTGCTGCCGACGGCGACGCCGACGCGCGGCGGGGCGACCGTGGTGCCGACGCCGCGGCGCCGCTGCAAGCGGCCTTCGAGCTCGAGCTGCTCCAGCGCCTGGCGCAGGGTCGCGCGGGCGACTCCGAAACGGGCGGCGAGTTCACGCTCGTTGGGCAGCACCTCGCCGACGGCGAAGTCCTGGTCGAGCGCTTCGCTGAGGACGGTCTTGAGGTGCCAGTACTTCGGCTCCGGCACCGTTTCGAGCTGCGTGGTCCCCACCCTGAATCCTCCTGCCATCGCTGCACTCGCCGTGTGTTCCAGCGGCAGTTCCGCGCCCTTGTTTATTAAAGGTTCCTGCACTATCCCTGCGACGATAGGACGGTGCACCCCCTTGGTCAAGACCAATGCTCAGCCCTTTGCCGGGCAGATCGGGCATAGGTATCAAGCCGTTCACGGGATGTTCTCGTGCACCCGGAAAGCCCCAAAGGCTTGTAGTCAAGGGCTACCGGGCGGTAATCATGGCGTTGGGTACTACTGACAGCCTGTCTCGCACGCGTCCACCCGACGAGGAGCAGCATGACCGCCACGGTCTCGTTCACCATCGATTCGCCGCTCGGCCCGCGCACCGCCACCGTCGCCTACGAGCGCAAGGGCGCGGGCGAACCGCTCCTCCTGCTGCACGGCATCGGCCACCACCTCCAGGCATGGCACCCGGTGACCGACATCCTGGCCGCCGAGCACGACGTGATCGCCGTCGACCTGCCCGGCTTCGGCGTCTCGGAGCCGCTGCCCGAGGGCGTCCCGTACGGGCTGGACACCGTCGCCCCCGCCCTCGGGGCGCTGTGCGCCGCGCTCGGTGTGGAGCGGCCGCACGTGGCGGGCAACTCGCTCGGCGGCCTGCTCGCGCTGGAAATGGGCCGGACCGGCCTGGCCCGCTCGGTCACGGCGCTGTCCCCCGCCGGGTTCTGGACCGAGGGCGAGCGCCGCTACGCCTTCGCCACCCTCCTCGCGATGCGCGCCGGCGCCAGGGCGCTGCCCCGCCCGCTGCTGGAGCGGCTCTCGCACACCCCGGCCGGCCGGGCCGCCCTCACCGGCACCATCTACGCCCGCCCGGCCCGGCGTTCGCCCGACGCCGTGGTCGCCGAGACCCTCGCCCTGCGCGATGCCACCGGGTTCGAGAAGACCCTGGCCGCCGGCGGTTCCGTACGGTTCACCGCGGACGTGCCCGGCCTGCCGGTCACCATCGCCTGGGGCACCCGCGACCGGCTGCTCCTGCGCCGCCAGGGCGTGCGCGCCAAGCACACCGTGCCCGGCGCCCGGCTGGTGCGGCTGCCGGGCTGTGGCCACGTGCCGATGAGCGACGATCCCGCGCTGGTCGCCCGGGTCGTCCTGGACACGGCCCGCAGCGCGGCGATCCGTACGCCGGCCTGAGCTGCTGACGGCTGTTCATCCGGGGTTCGCGTGGGAGACGCGGCCGGGCCGGGGTGCGGCGGCACGCTGGTGCGGCCCGATCTCGCCGGCCCCTGGAGACGCACCGATGGCATCGAACCCGCACACCCGACGGACCCTCCTCGGCGGTTCCCTCGCCCTGTCCTGCGCGCTGCTCGCCTCCCCGGCACTCGCCGCCCCCGCCTTCGCCCGCTCGGGGCGCCCGCAGGCGCTGTGGGGCGTGCAGTCCGGCGAGATCACCGCGCACTCGGCCACGGTCTGGACCCGCTCGGACCGCCCCGCGCGGATGTACGTGGAGACCTCGCCGAGCGAGGCGTTCCGCTACGCCGTACGCCGCCACCGCGGCCCGCTGCTCGGCCCGTCCGGCGATTTCACCGGCACCGCCGTCCTGCGCGACCTGCCGCCCGGGCAGCAGATCCACTACCGGGTGGTCCTGGCCGACCCCGACGACCCGCGCCGCACGGGCGAGCCGGTCTGCGGCAGCTTCCGCACCACGCCCGTCTCCCGCCGCCACGACGTGCGCTTCGTGTGGTCGGGGGACCTGGCGGGCCAGGGCTGGGGCATCAACCCCGACCTCGGCGGCTACCGCGTCTTCGAGGAAATGCGGCTGCGGGACCCGGACTTCTTCCTCTTCAGCGGGGACACGATCTACGCCGACGGGCCGATCCAGCCCGCCGTCCCGCTGCGCGACGGCAGCGTCTGGCACAACGTCACCACCGAGGAGAAGTCGAAGGTCGCCGAGACCCTCGCCGAGTTCCGCGGGAACTTCCGCTACAACCTGCTCGACCGCAACCTGCGCGACTTCAACGCCCAGGTCCCGGTCCTCGCCCAGTGGGACGACCACGAGGTGCGCAACAACTGGTACCCGGGCCAGCTGATCGAGGACCCCCGCTACACCGTCAGGGAGGTGGACGTGCTGGCCGATCGGGCCCGGCAGGCCTTCGGCGAGTACTTCCCCGTCACCGACCTGCGCGGCGGCCGCGCCGAGGGCCGGATGTACCGGGTGATGCGGTACGGCCCGCTGCTGGACGTGTTCGTGCTCGACATGCGCTCCTACCGGAACGCGAACTCCCCAGGCACCCAGACCGAGGACCCCGTCGGCATCCTCGGCCCCGAGCAGCTGGCCTGGATCAAGCGCGAGTTGTCGCGCTCCCGCGCCACCTGGAAGGTGATCGCCGCCGACATGCCGCTGGGCATCGTCGTCCCCGACGGCGCGGTGAACTTCGAGGCCGTGGCCCAGGGCGACCCCGGAGCCCCGCTGGGCCGGGAGCTCCAGATCGCCGAACTGCTGCGCCACATCAAGCACCACCGCATCACCGGCACCGTGTGGCTCACCGCCGACGTCCACTACACGGCCGCGAACCACTACGCGCCCGAGCGGGCGGCCTTCACCGACTTCGCGCCGTTCTGGGAGTTCGTTTCCGGCCCGATCGGCGCCGGCGGCTTCCCGGCCGGGCGGCTCGACGCCACCTTCGGCCCGGAGACCGCGTACGTGCAGTCGGCCCCGCTCGCCAACATGTCCCCCTCCGAGAACCCGCCCTACTACGGCGAGATCGACATCGACGGCGGCAGCGGAGAGCTGACCGTCCGGCTGCGCCGCCAGGGCGGCGGCGTCCTGTTCACCAGGACGCTCCAGCCCGGCCGCGTGGGACAGTGACCACGAGGCGGAGCCACTCCAGGCCACCCGGACCAGCCCTGGAATCCGGAAATGGCGCAGAAAACTGGGTGAAATCGGCCAGATGGATACTTAACCAGTCGGTCACAGATCGTTCGTGATCACGCAACACCCCTGCGTCACAGTGGTCTGCATGACTGACCGTAGTGTTCCCTCTGCCCAGCGTCTCCACCGCCACCACTGGCGTCGCGACGTCGTCGAACTCGCCGCGCTCTTCTGCGCCGTCGCGGTCGCCGACGCCATCGCCAATCTCGTCGTGCACGGTCCGAGGGGCCCGATCCTGCTGGTCGCCTCGGCCGTCGCACTCCTGGTCACGGCCGCGTTCCACACCTGGTGGGCAAGGCGCCACAGCCATGCGCCCCCGCCGGACGGCACAGCGCCCGGCGATCCGGCCCCGTCCGCAGCGGCAGCCGCAGCCGGAGCCCCCGGAGCCACCACCCCCGGGGCGACCGCGGCCACCTCCGCCCTGTGGCGGATGCGCACCACCGTGCGCGACGAGCCCGGCTCCCTGGCCGCGCTGTGCACCGCCCTCGCCCGCAGCGAGGTCGACATCCTCACCCTCCAGACGCACCCGCTCCCCGAGGGCGGCACCGTCGACGAGTTCCTGCTGCGCGCCCCGCAGCAGCTGCCCTCCTCCGAGCTGACCCGTACGGTCGCCCGGGCCGGCGGCCACAGCACCTGGATCGAGCGCGCCGACGCCCACGACCTGGTCGACACCCCGACCCGCGTCCTGGGCCTGGCCACCCGGACCGCCCTGGACGCCGCCGAGCTCCCGCTCGCGCTGCGCCAGCTCCTGGGCCGCTGCACGATCCACTCCATCCCGGCGACCACCCTGTCCGGCCGTCCAAACGCCGCCGCAGACGCCCCGGTCGAGGGGGTCCTGGAGGCCACGGTCATGCGACTGCGCGACCCCTCGGGCGGTGCGATCACCGTGGAGCGGCCCTACCTGCCGTTCACCCCGACCGAGTTCGCCCGGGCCCGCGCCCTGGTCGAGCTCGACGCCCGCCTCGGCCCCCGCGTGCCCCGCAGCCAGGACGTGCTGACCCTGCCCGAGGGCAACGAGATCACCGTGCGCCGCGCCGACTCCGCCGACCAGGCCGCGGCCCGCGCGATGCACGACCGCTGCTCCGAACGCACCCTCGGCCTGCGCTACCACGGCCCGGTCTCCGACGCCGACGCCTACCTCGGCCACCTGCTGAGCCCGCGCTTCGGCCGCACCCTCGCCGCGACCACCGTCTCCGGCAAACTCGTCGCCCTCGGCCACCTGCTGTGGGACGGTGACGAGACCGAGGTCGCGCTGCTGATCGAGGACGAGTGGCAGCGCCGCGGCATCGGCTCCGAGCTGCTGCGCCGCCTCATCTCCATGGCCATCGAGGCCGGCTGCGACAGCGTGTACGCCGTCACCCGGGCCTCCAACACCGGCATGGTCGCCGCCATGCGCGGCCTGGGCCTGCCCCTCGACTACCAGATCGAGGAGGGCACACTGGTGATCACGGCCCGGCTGGACGCCACCCCGGTCGTCTCGCGCCTCCCGTACGACATCCCGCGCGAGCAGCAGCGCCCGCACCATCGGCACTGACACCGGCACTGACACCGGCACTCCCGGTCCCCCTCGCCCCTTCCCGGGGAGGCGGACCGGGCCGCCGCGGCGCGCTGATCGGCCGCTCGCGTCAGCAGGCTGGCGTCAAACGGTGATGACGTGACGCGTTCCCGCATACGAAGATGTCCCCATGTCAGAGACCCTCCACAACGGCAGCGACACCAGGCTGCCCCGCCAGGTGGCCGACGCGTACGTCGACGACCTGATCGCCCTCGACCCGATCACCGGTACCTACCTCGGTGTCGCCGCGAGCTCGGGCAGACTCCCGGACTTCTCCCCGGCCGGCCGCGCGGCCGCCGCCGAGCTCCTGCGCGCCACCCTCGCCCGCCTCGACGCGGCCGAGCGGCTGCCCGGCGCCGACAGCGAGGCCGAGCGGCGCTGCGCCCGCCTGCTGCGCGAGCGCCTCACGGCCGAACTCGCCGTCCACGAGGCCGACGAGGACCTCTGCGCGGTCAGCAACATCCACAGCCCCGCGCACGCCGTCCGCGAGGTCTTCACGCTGACCCCCGCCGACACGGACGAGGACTGGGCGGCGATCGCCGAGCGGCTGCGTGCCGTACCGGCCGCGCTCGCCGGCTACCGCGAGAGCCTGGGCCTGGGTCTGGAGCGCGGCCTGTACGGCGGCCCGCGCGCCACCGCCACGATGATCGGCCAGCTCTCCGCCTGGGCCGGCCAGGACGGCGGCGAGCCCGCCTTCTTCGAGGACTTCGCCTCCGCCGGCCCGGACGCCCTGCGCGCCGAGCTGGACGGGGCGGCGGCCGCCGCGACCGCCTCGGTCGTCGAACTGCGCGACTGGATGGAGTCGGTGTACGCCCCGGCCGTCGAGGGCAAGCCGGACACCGTCGGCCGCGAGCGGTACGCGCGCTGGTCGCGGTACTTCAACGGCACCGACCTGGACCTGGACGAGGCGTACGCCTACGGCTGGTCCGAATACCACCGGCTGCTCGCCGAGATGAAGGCCGAGGCGGCCAAGATCCTGCCCGGCGCCGGCCCCTGGGACGCGCTGCGCCACCTCGACGAGCACGGCACCCACATCGAAGGCGTGGACGAGGTCCAGGCCTGGCTCCAGGGCATCATGGACGAGGCCATCGAGAACCTCGACGGCACGCACTTCGAACTCGCCGAGCGGGTGCGCAAGGTGGAGTCCCGGATCGCCCCGCCGGGCGGCGCCGCGGCCCCGTACTACACCTCCCCGTCGGAGGACTTCTCCCGTCCGGGCCGCACCTGGCTGCCCACCATGGGCCAGACCCGCTTCCCCGTCTACGACCTGGTCTCCACCTGGTACCACGAGGGCGTGCCGGGCCACCACCTGCAGCTCGCGCAGTGGACGCACGTCGCGGACCGGCTCTCGCGCTACCAGGCCACGGTCGGCATCGTCAGCGCCAACGCCGAGGGCTGGGCGCTGTACGCGGAGCGGCTGATGGACGAGCTGGGCTACCTCAAGGACGCGGAGCAGCGCCTGGGCTACCTGGACTGCCAGATGATGCGCGCGGCGCGGGTCATCGTGGACATCGGCATGCACCTGGGCCTGGAGATCCCGGCGGACTCGCCGTTCCACCCGGGCGAGAGGTGGACTCCCGATCTCGCGCAGGAGTTCTTCGGCCTGCACAGCGGGCGGCCCGCGGACTTCGTCGAGAGCGAGCTGACCCGGTACCTGTCGATGCCCGGTCAGGCGATCGGCTACAAGCTGGGCGAGCGGGCCTGGCTGCTGGGCCGGGACAACGCCCGGGCGGCGCACGGCGATTCCTTCGACCTGAAGGCCTGGCACATGGCCGCGCTGTCGCAGGGCTCGCTGGGGCTGGACGACCTGGTGGACGAGCTCTCGAAGCTCTGATGCCGTCACGCGGACGGGCCGCACTCCCCTGGGGGTGCGGCCCGTCGGCATGCCGGACGGGGTCAGCAGCCGCAGTCGTCCGAGTCGGTGGGGGCGGTCAGCGGGTCGGCCTCGGCCCGCTGCTCGCGGCCCTGCCAGGTCTCGACCTCGAAGCCCTCGCGGATCCAGTACTCGATACCGCCGAGCATCTCCTTGACCTGGAAGCCGAGTTCGGCCAGGGCCAGTGCGGAGCGGGTGCCTCCGTTGCAGCCCGGTCCCCAGCAGTAGGTGACCACGGGCACGTTCTTGTCGAGGATCCGCTCGGCCTGCTCGGGGATCAGCGCGGTGGGCAGGTGGATGGCGCCGGGTACGTGGGCCTGGTCCCAGGAGGGCGTGGAGCGGGAGTCGATCAGCTGGAAGCCGAGCTCGGATCCCTGCTCGCGGTGTGCCTTGAAGGCGGCGGCGACATCCGACACGTCCGCGTGGAAGGCGAGGCTCGCCGCGAAGTAGGCGGCGGCCGCGGCCGGGGAGGCCGGGGGCACCCGCAGGACGGGGTTGGCGGCGGTCGCGGGCGAGGTGTTCTGTGTCGTCGTCATGGCTCAAAATCTACGATCTGTTGATCAACCTCGGAAGTGACTTTCCCCGGCCTTTCTGTTGTCCGACCGGGGATTCCCCTGCTAGACCTGCGCCATGACCGACTATTCCCCCGACGCCACCGACTGGCGGATCCTCGAAGCCCTCCAGCGGGACGGCCGCGCCAGCTTCACCGAGCTGGCCCGTTCCGTGTCGATGTCCGCGAGCGCCGTCACCGAGCGGGTCCGCCGCATGGAAGAGCTGGGCATCATCACCGGCTACACGGCGGTGGTGGACCCGGAGAAGCTCGGCAAGTCGATCCTGGCCCTGGTCCGGCTGCGCTATCCGCACGGCAACTACAAGCCGTTCCACGATTTCCTCGACGCCACCTCCGAGATCCTGGAGGCCCATCACGTCACCGGCGACGACTGCTTCGTGCTCAAGGTCGCGGCCCGCTCGATGGGGCACCTGGAGGAGGTCACCGGCCGGATCGCCGGCCTCGGCCCGGTGACCACCAGCATCGTGTACTCCTCGCCGCTCCCCCGCAGGCCGCTCAGTCCGTGAGCGCCGGCGTGCGGTGGCGCACCACCGAGCCACCGCGCTGTTTGACGATCTCCAGCTGGGCCTGCACCCGGGTGCGCAGATCGGCCACGTGGCTGACGATGCCGACGCTGCGGTCCCGTTCGCGCAGCGAGTCCAGGACGTCGAGCACCTCGTCCAGGGCCTGGTCGTCGAGGCTGCCGAAGCCCTCGTCGATGAAGAGGGTGTCCAGGCGCATGCCGCCCGCCTCGTCGGTGACCACGTCGGCCAGGCCCAGCGCGAGGGCGAGCGAGGCGAAGAAGGTCTCGCCGCCCGAGAGGGTCGCGGTGTCGCGTTCGCTGCCGGTCCAGGCGTCGACCACGTGCAGCCCGAGCCCGGAGCGGCCCCGTCCGCCGGCCCGTGCGTCGGAGTGGACCAGGGTGTAGCGGCCGCCGGACATGCGCTGCAGCCGTACGGTCGCGGCCGCGGCCACCTGCTCCAGGCGGGCGGCCAGTACGTACGCCTCCAGCCGCATCTTGCGCTCGTTGTCGGCGGAGGTGCCGGCGGTGAGTCCGGCCAGCCGGGCCACGCGTTCGTAGGCCTCGCGCAGCGGCCCCAGGGCGCGCAGCTCCTGCTCGGCCTGCCGGGAGAGCCGGTCCAGCTCCGCGCAGCGGACCCGGGCGGCGTCGAAGGCGGACCCGGCGGTACGGAGCTTCGCCGCGGCCTGGGCGGCGTACGCCTCGGCCCGCTCCGGCGCGGCCGGGGGCAGCTCCGCGGCGGCGGCCGTGTCGGTCTCGCCGAGGCGGTCCGCCAGCATGGCCTCCTCCGCCTGCCAGGCGTCGGTGCGGCGCTGGAGCGCGGTGCGTTCGTACTCGGGGAGCACCGCGTCGGCGGCGGTCTCGATGGTGTCGAAGCCGGCCTTGAAGGCGGCGTCGGCGAGCTGGTCGTCGGCCTCCTTCAGCCGGGCGGCGGTGGTCTCGGCGCGGCGCAGCGCGACCGCGGCCCCCGAGACCATCCGGACCCGGTCCTCCAGGGTCCGGGCGCGGGCCGCGACGGTCGGCGCGCCGTCGCGCACGAGGACGAGCCCCTCCTCCAGCGCGGCCTGTTCCCGGTCGAGCTGCTCGCGGAGGGAGGCCCTGGCGGCGGCCCGGCGCTCGGCGTCGAGCCGGTCGGAGCTGCGCGCGGTGTGCTCCCGCTCGGCGCGGGCGAGCCGTTCGCGGGCCTCGTGGAGTCCGGCGGCCGCGGCGTGCGCGGCGGCGTGCCGGGAGCTCAGGTCCGCGGTCAGGGCGAGGAGTTCGGCGGTGGTGGCGCCCGCGGCGGCGGCCGCGGCGGCGGCGCGGGCCTGCTCGTCGGCGGCCAGCCGGCGCTCGACGGCGGCCTTGGCCCGCTCGGTCTGCTCGAAGCGGGCGTGGGCGGAGTCCTCTGCGGCCCGGTCCACGTGTCCCGGGGCCGGGCGGGCCGGGGCGGGGTGCTGCGCGGAGCCGCAGACGGCGCAGGCCTCACCGGCCACCAGCGCCTCGGCGAGCTCGGCCGCGATCCCGCGCAGCCGGGCCTCCTTGAGCTCCAGCCAGCGCTCGCGGGCGGCGGCCGACTCCTCGCGCGCGGAGAGCAGTTCGCCCTCGGCGCGCTCCGCGGCGGCGGCCAGTTCGTCGCGCCGCCGGGCGGCGTTCAGCTGGAGCCGGGCGGGCTCCAGCCGGCCCGCGAGCTGCTCGGCCAGGGTCGCGGCCTGCTGGGCGGCGTCCACGCGGGCGTGCAGGGCGGCCCGGGTGTCCTCCCAGCGCTCCAGCCACTCGGCGGACTCCCGGTGCTGCTCCTCGGCGGCCCGGGACTCCCGCTCCAGGTTGGCCCGTTCGCGGCCGATCTCGGCGCTGCGCTGCTCGGCGCGGTGGGCGGCGCCGAGCGCGCCGAGCTCCTCGCGCAGCCGCTGCTCCTCGACCGCCAGCTGTCCGGTGCCGGCCTCCTTGAGCGACGGCGGAAGCGCGGCGCGGGCGGCGGCCTCCGCGTGCGCGGCGGCCAGGTGCCCGGCGGAGGCGGCGCCGCGCAGTTCCAGGGCGGGAGCCACCAGGGCCCCGCGGCGGGCCCGGTCCAGCAGTGCGCGCACCCGTTCGCGCTCGGGCGCCGCCTCGGCGAGGAGGGCGGCCCGGCGGGCGGTCTCGGCGTGCCGCCGCTGGAGCCGGTCCAGTTCCCGTTCGTCTTCGGCGGCCCGCCGGGCGGCGGCGTGCCGGCCCTCGACGGCGGCGAGCGCGTACTCGGCGACGGTCATCCGCTCGCGCGCCGAGCAGCGGGCGACGGCCGCCCAGGCCCGGACGGCCCCTGCGAGGCCGGGGTCGCCGGGCTGGTGCCGGGGCAGCGGCCAGGCCCGCAGGTCGGCCCCGTCCCCGGCGGCCTGGGCGAGCCGCTGCGCGGTGTGCAGCACCTTCTCGTCGCCGGCCCGCACCCTGGCCTCGGCGGCCCGGCGGCGTTCGCCGAGCAGGGCTTCGACGGCGGCGAAGCGGCGGGTGTCGAAGAGCCGGCCGAGGAGCCGGCCGCGGGCCGCCTCGTCGGCGCGCAGGAAGCGCGCGAACTCGCCCTGCGGCAGCAGCACCACCTGGCAGAACTGCTCGCGGCTCATCCCGAGCAGCTGCTCGATCTCCTCGCCGACCTCCTGGTGGGAGCGGCTGAGCGGCTGCCAGCCCTCGCCGGTGTGCTCGCGCAGCCGGCTCTGGGCCTTGTCCTTGGTCGTGCCGGTGCCGCGCTTCTTGGGGCGGTCCTGCTCGGGCCGCCGGGTGATCTCCAGGCGGCGGCCGCCCGCGGTGAGTTCGAGGGTGACCTGGGTCGGGGTGCCGTCGGCCGCGTGGTCGCTGCGCAGGCTGGTGCCGGGGGCCTGGCGGGCGCCGGGTACGGATCCGTACAGGGCGTAGCAGACGGCGTCCAGGACGGAGGTCTTCCCGGCGCCGGTGGGCCCGTGCAGCAGGAAGATCCCGGCTCCGGAGAGCGCGTCGAAGTCGATGGCCTGGGGTTCGGCGAAGGGGCCGAAGGCCGTGACCTCGAGCCGGTGCAGCCTCATCGATGGATCTCCTGACGGCTGTCGTCGGCCCGTACCTCGTCGAAGGCGCCCTGGAGGACGGCCCGTTCGGCCTCGTCCGGCTGGCCGCCGCCGCGTACGTGCGCGACGAAGTCCTCGGCGATCTCCTGGTCGCTGCGGCCCTTGAGCCGCTGGGCGTAGGAGGCGGCGGCCTCCTCCTCGCGGCCCTCGGGGTCGAAGGCCAGGGTGAGGGTGTGCGGGTAGCGGGTGGCGAGCCGGGCCATGGGGTCGTCGGGGCGGACGGGATCGGTGAGGGTGGCCTCGACCCAGGACTCCTCGTGGCGGGCGTGCGCCGGGTCCTCCAGCAGGTCTTCCAGCGGGCCGCGCAGCCGGGCGAGGGGCCGCGGCACGGGGGTGTCGATCCGCTCGGCGGCGGCGATCGAGCCGTCCCCGCCCAGCTCGATCAGCCACATGCTCTTGCGGTGGTCGGCCTCGGAGAAGGAGTAGGCGAGCGGGGAACCGGAGTAGCGGACCCGTTCGTTGATCGTCTGACAGCCGTGGAGGTGGCCGAGGGCGGCGTAGTCCACCCCGTCGAAGACGGAGGCGGGCACGGCCTCGACCCCGCCGACGGAGATGTCGCGCTCGCTGTCGCTGGCCTGGCCGCCGGTGACGAAGGCGTGGGCGAGGACGATGGAGCGGGTGCCGGGCGCGCGGGCGGCGAGGTCGGCGCGGATCCGGTCCATGGCCGCGCCCAGCACGGCCTCGTGGCTCACCTTCTCCGCGTCGAACTGCTCCTTGACCAGGGCGGGTTCCAGGTACGGCAGCCCGTAGAGCGCCACCTCGCCGTGTACGTCGGCCAGCACCACCGGGTCGGCGCAGCCGGCCGGGTCGGTCCTGAGGTGGATCCCGGCCCGGTCGATCAGCCCGGCCCCGACCCCGAGCCGGCGGGCCGAGTCGTGGTTGCCGGAGATCATCACGGTGGGCACCCCGAGATCGGCGAGCCGGTGCAGGGCCCGGTCGAAGAGTTCGACGGCGGGCAGCGGGGGCACGGCCCGGTCGTAGACGTCCCCGGCGACGAGGACGGCGTCGACCTCGCGCTCGCGGACGGTGGCGACGAGGTGGTCGACGAAGGCGGCCTGGGCGCCGAGCAGGTTCACGCGGTGGAAGGACCGGCCGAGGTGCCAGTCGGAGGTGTGCAGGAACTTCACTCGCCGGCCTCGCCGCACATACCGTCTCCCCCTGGTGGTCTCCCGCTCGTGAACCCCTCTACGCTAACGCGTCCGGCCCGTCACTCAGGGCGCGTACGTCTCTCCGCCGAGCGTGAGGGTGGCACTGCCCGCCGTGCTGTCGGCGAGCCAGGCCTCGAAGGCGGGCAGCTCGGCTTCCGGGAGGGCGACCTCGATCTCGACCGCGGCCCCGTAGCGCAGGTCCACCACGGTCCGGCCGGTGGAGCGCAGGTCGTTCTGGGTCTTTCCGGCGCGCTGGTGGTCGACGGTGACGGTGGCCAGCCGGTAGCGGCGCCGGGTGACGGTGCCGAGCTCGTCGAGGGCCTCGCCCACGACCCCGCCGTAGGCCCTGATCAGACCGCCGGCGCCGAGTTTCACGCCGCCGTAGTAGCGGGTGACGACGGCGACCGCGTACCGGATGTCGCGGCGCATGAGCATCTGCAGCATGGGTACCCCGGCGGTGCCGCCGGGCTCGCCGTCGTCGCTGGCCTTCTGGACGGCCGCGTCGGCGCCGATCACGTACGCGAAGCAGTTGTGCGAGGCGGTGGGGTGCTCCTTGCGGACGCGCGCGACGAAGTCCTGCGCCTCCTGCTCGGTCGCGGCGGGCGCGAGCGAGCACAGGAAGCGCGAGCGGTTGATCTCGGACTCGTGCACGCCCTCGCGGGACACCGTCACGTACTGGTCTGCCTTCACCGCTCCACCCTACGGGGAATCGGACAGGTGTCCTTTCGGTTGATCAGGAGGGCACAGAGCCCACAGCACGGCACCCGAAGAGCAGAGCCTGACCAGCAGGAGGCGGCACACGTGTACGGCGATCCGGCAACCATCCGCAAGATCCTCACCGAACTGGGCGACACCTGGGCGGTGGTGGGCCTCTCGAACAACCGGGACCGGGCGGCCTACGGGGTGGCGAGCGTCCTCCAGCGGTACGGCAAACGCGTGGTCCCCGTGCACCCCAAGGCGGAGACCGTGCACGGGGAGCAGGGGTACGCCTCGCTGGAGGAGATCCCCTTCAAGGTGGACGTGGTGGACGTCTTCGTGAACAGCGAGCTGGCCGGTCCGGTGGCCGACCAGGCCGCGGCCATCGGGGCGGGCGCCGTCTGGTTCCAGCTGGGCGTGATCGACGAGGCGGCCTTCGAGCGCACCCGCGGGGCCGGGCTGACCATGGTCATGGACCGCTGCCCGGCGATCGAGATCCCGGCCCTCTGACCACCCGTACGTCAGGCCGGGGGCCGGGACGGGACGGGAGGCCGGGACGGGACTAGGCCTTCTCGGCCTCCGCCGGCCCGGCCTCCGCCGGCCCGGCCTCGGCCAACGCGGCCCCCGCCAGCTCCGCCTCCGTCAGCTCCGCCAGGCCGCGCAGCTGCGCCGGGGTCATCCCGTCGGGGATCGGCACCGGCGCGGGCGTGCGCAGCGGCGGCTGCCAGCCGGTCTCCGGCTCCCAGCGCCGGACCACGCGGGCCGGGGCGCCGGCCACCACCGCGTGGTCCGGCACCTCGCCCCGTACGACGGCACCCGCGGCCACCACGACGTTGCGGCCCAGCCGCGCGCCCGGCAGGATCACCGAGCCCGTGCCCAGCCAGCAGCCCGGGCCGATCTCCACCGGCGCGCTGCGCGGCCACTGCCTGCCGACGGGCTGGTGCGGATCGTCGTAGCTGTGGTTCGTGGAGGTGATGTACACCCCGGGGCCGCAGAAGGTGTCGTCGCCGATGTGGATCGGGGCGTCGGCGATGACGTGGCTGTCCCGGCCGATGACCACCCCGTTGCCGAGGACGAGCATCGGCTCCGCGCCGAGGTCGAGGTCCGGCATCATCCCGGCGGTGAGGGTGACCTGCTCGCCGATGATGCAGTGGTCACCGAGCCGGATCCAGGATTCGCCGAAGATGGTGCCCTGCGGGAAGGCGAGCCGGGTGGCGGGCCCGATCGCGCCGAACCGCAGCCGCCCCGGGGTCTGCGCGGTGACCGCGCCGGCCCGCTGCATCCAGCGCCAGCCGGCGTGGACCGCCCTGTTCGCCAGCCGGCGGCGCAGGGCCGTCAGAGATGAGAACGTGTTCTGGTTCTTCGGCACCCGGCCACGGTAGTCCGCGCGGAGCCGGTCGTCCGGACCCCGATCCTGTGATCTTCACCCCATCGCGGGGCGGGCGGGGCGCGTGCCCTACCGTGCCGGTAGCGCGGCATCCGGAAGCAGAGGAAGAGATCATGACGCAGCACGCGACGCAGGGCCAGGCACTCATCGCGGGCGTGGGCGGCAGGCAGCCGTCCGTCGACCCGACCGCTTTCGCCGCGCCCACCTCCGTCGTCGTCGGCGAGGTCACCCTGGCCGCCGGCGCGAGCATCTGGTATTCGGCCGTACTGCGCGCCGACTGCGGCCCGATCACGCTCGGCGCGGACAGCAACGTGCAGGACAACTGCACGGTCCACGTGGACCCCGGGTTCCCGGTGTCGATCGGCGAGCGCGTCTCCATCGGCCACAACGCCGTCGTGCACGGCTGCACCGTCGAGGACGACTGCCTGATCGGCATGGGCGCCACCGTCCTGAACGGCGCGGTGATCGGCGCCGGCTCGCTGGTGGCCGCCCAGGCGCTGGTCCCGCAAGGCATGGTGGTCCCGCCCGGCTCGCTGGTCGCGGGCGTTCCGGCCAAGGTGCGGCGCGAGCTGACCGAGGAGGAGCGCGAGCACATCCGGATCAACGCCCAGATGTACGTGGAACTGGCCAAGCAGCACCGCGCCTCGGTCACCCCGGAGGCCTAGGCCTGGTCCCGGCACTGGGCTGACGCCGCCCGAAACCCCCGTCCTCGGGCGGCGTCAGCTCAATGCCGGGACCTCGACGGTCCCCCGGTCGTCGGCGGGGGCTCCGGTTTCCCGACCCCTCACCGACCCTCCGGCGCCCACTCTGCCAAGACCCGGAGCACCGCGCATTGGCCTGGCGTGCACAGTGTCTTGACGGAGAGTCGCCCCGCCGCCCGCCCCCGGGGCACCGGGCTTGTTGCACGGGCCGCCACGGCCGGTGTAAACCCGTGATCATGCTGCCCGAGAGAACGTTCCGCAGCGCGGAACTAGCGCCCGCCGACCGCTTCGAGAGCTGGCGGGCCCTGATGTCGGAGACGCACGCGCCCATGGAGATGCGCAGTGAGCACGCCGCCGACTTCTGGGTGAACCAGCGCGTCATCTCGCTCGGCGGGATCACGGTCTATCCGATGGAATGCCGTCCCCTGACCTTCCACCGCACACCGAAGCTGATAGCGAGGTCGGACCCCGAGGCGTTCCACCTCTCGCTGATCAAACGCGGGGCGGGAGCGGTCACCCTGGGCAAGGACACCGTGGTGCACGGTGTGTCCGACATCCACACCAGTGACACGTCACGGCCGTTCGAGATCAGTTCCGGCCCGCACTCCGTCGAGATCATCGGGGTCGAGGTGCCCAAGGCGCTGCTGCCGCTGCCCCCGGACACCGCCGGCCGGGTCATCGGCAAGCGCATCTCGGCCCGGGAGGGAATGGGGGCCCTGCTGGCCACCTTCCTCGACCAGGTGACCAAGGACAGCCGGTCCTACCGGGCCGCCGAGGGCCCGCGCCTGAGCGGCGTACTGGCCGACCTCGTCGCCTCGCTCTTCGCCGGCGTCCTCGAAGCGGACCGGTCCTTGACCCCGGAGACGCACCGGCGCACCCTGGCGCTCCGCGTGATGGCCTTCATCCGGGACAACGCCGACGATCCGCTGCTGGACGTCCCCGCGATCGCCGCCGCCCACCACATCTCCGTCAGCTATCTCCACCGGGTGTTCCAGCAGGAGGGGGACGGGGCGACGGTCGCGGCCTTCCTTCAGGGCCAGCGGCTCGCGCGGGCACGCCAGGACCTGGCGGACCCGCTGCACCTGGGGGTGCCGGTGCACGTCATCGGCGCCCGGCGGGGCTTCCGGCACGCGTCGGCGTTCAGCCGGGCGTTCCGCGAGGCCTACGGCCTGCCGCCGGCGGCCTTCCGCGGGCAGGCCCTGGCGGAAGGGACGGCCTAGGTCCCCGGCGACGCCCGGAGGACGGCAAGGACCGCCCCGTGGCTCCACGGTCAGTCGCCGACGGTGACCGGCGCCGCCTGCTGTGCGGGGAGCGCGGCCCCGGCCGACGCGGCCGCGGCCGCCTTCTTCATCCGGCTGCGCACCACCAGCGTCACCGTGATGCCGAACAGCACGGCGAGCGCCAGAGCCAGCCAGGAGAACCGCTTCAGCCACGGCTCGGCGACGATGCCGACCGAGTAGATGACGGCCGTGGTGCCGCCCGCCCAGAGGATTCCGCCGAGGATGTTGGCGGTCAGGAACCGCCAGTACGGCATGTGCAGCACACCGGCCAGCGGTCCGGCGAAGATCCGCAGCAGGGCCACGAACCGCCCGAAGAAGACGGCCCACATGCCCCAGCGCTCGAAGGAGCGTTCGGCGAGTGCCACCTGGTCGGGCCCGAAGTGCTTGGGGAAGCGCCGGCCGAGCTTCTCCAGCAGCGGCTTGCCGCCCCTGCGTCCGATCGCGTAGCCGATCGAGTCGCCCACGATGGCCCCGGTGATCGCGCAGAGCGCCAGCACGACGGGGTCGATCTCTCCGTGCTGCGAGGCGAGGAGTGCGGAGCTGACCAGGATGATCTCGCCGGGGAGCGGGATGCCGAGGCTCTCCAGTCCGATGACCAGACCCACGAGGAGATAGATGCTGACCGCCGGAATCGTCTCCAGCCATCCCTGGATGTGCACCGGTACGTCCTCCCGAATCGTCGCCGGCGCGCCCCCTGTGACTCGCCGAACGGGCAGCCTATCGGCTCCCCACCACCGCCTTTGACCTCAGCGGCAGTTCGCGCGAGGAACGGCCCGCGGACACCTCGCGGCGGCCGGAGCCCAGCACCCAGGCGTGCCGCGCCGGGTCCCACGACGACAGCGTGCGCGCGTCGACGTCGACGACGACCCGCTGCGACTGGCCCGGCGCGAGGGTCAGGCGCCGGTAGCCGGCCAGCGCGCGCACCGGCTGGTCGAGCTCGAGCTCCGGGGACGGGCCCACGTACACCTGCGCCACTTCGGTGCCCTTGCGGCGGCCGGTGTTGCGGACGGTGAACTCCACGCGCAGGCCGTCGGGTTCCCCCTGGGCGGCGCCGGGCCGGACGGTCAGCTTCTCATAGTGCCAGGTGGTGTAGGACAGCCCGTGCCCGAAGGGGAACAGCGGGGCGACCCGCTGCGCGTCGTACCAGCGGTGGCCGACGTGGACGCCCTCGCCGTACTCCCGTCGGCCGCCCACTCCCGGGTAGCGGAGCCGGTCCCCGGCCAGGGGCGTCGCCCGTTCGTCGGCCGGGAAGGTCTGGGTGAGCCGGCCGCCCGGGTCCACGTCCCCGAAGAGGATGTCGGCGGTGGCGCCCGCGCCCTCCTGGCCGGGGTAGTACATCTGGAGCACCGCGCCGGTCTTGGCGAGCCACGGCATCGTGGTGCTCGAGGGGGTGTTGAGGACGACGGTGGTACGGGGGTTGGCGGCGGCCACCGCCTCGATCAGCGCGGCCTGCCCGCCGGGCAGTGCCAGCGTGGTCCGGTCGGTGCCCTCGGCGGCGTCCTCGTAGGCGAACAGGACCACGCTGCGGGCCGCCTTCGCGGTCCGCACCGCCTCGGCGAGGTCCGCGGCCCGGCCGGCCCTCGTGGTGTGCCGCAGCCGGAAGCGCTGGCCGCCGGCCCCGCCCCGGGCGGTCACGGCGAGCCGGTGGACGCCCGCCTTGAGGGGGAGCGTGCGGCGCCGGACGCTCATCCCGTCGGGCGCGGTGCCGAGCAGTCCGCCCGCGAAGGCCTCGGCCGGGCCCTGCCGGACGGGGAACAGCTCCTCCCCGTCCAGGCGCACGGCCGGCCGCTGCCCGGTGTAGTGGACGAGCAGGGTCCACTCGTCGTCCGCCGCGAGCCGGAACGCGCCCTCGTACGTCCAGTCCCGGCCGGCGTCGACGGCCCGGTCGTCCAGACCGGCGGGCGGCGTCAGCAGGGCGGCCGGGAGGGCCCGGCCGTACAGGTCCTCACCGAGGGCGTAGCGCACGGTCGAGCCGTTCCCGGCACGCTGGCGGATGGCCGTGAGCGGGGCGGCCGCCCCGTCGGGGACCACGTGGGCCCGCCCGCCGGCGCCGGTGGCGGGGACCTGGCCGGTCGGTCCGATCACCGCGATCGAGCGGGCGGCGGCCCCGGTCAGCGGTAGGGTGCCGTGCTCGTTGCGCAGCAGCACCGCCCCGGCGGCGGCCACCTTGCGGGCGGTGCGCGCCCCGGCGGCCGCCTCGCGCGCGGGCCGGGCCGCGGGCGGGTCCGCCAGCAGTCCGAAGCGGTCCATGGTGCTCAGGATCCGGCGTACGGCGAGGTCGAGGGCGCCCTCGGGGACGGAGCCGGCGCGCACCGCCTCGCGCAGCGGGCCGCCGAAGTGGGTGCCGGCGGGCATCTCCATGTCGAGTCCGGCGCCGATGGCGGCGACGGTGCCGTGGGTGGCTCCCCAGTCGGACATGACCCAGCCCTCGAAGCCCCAGCTGCCGCGCAGCACGTCGTCGAGCAGGGGTTTGCTCTCGCAGGCGTAGAGGCCGTTGACCTTGTTCCGGGCGCCCAGCACGGCGCCCGCGCCGGCGGCGACGGCCGCCTCGAAGCCCCGTAGCGCGGTCTCGTGCAGGGTCTGCTCGGTGGCGATGACGTCGACGGTGTCGCGGCCGTGCTCCTGGTCTCCCAGGGCGAAGTGCCCGGCGGTGGCGATGAGCCCTTCGTCCTGGATCCCGCGGACCATCGCGGCGACGAGGTCGGCGGTGAGCCGCGGGTCCTCGGCGAAGGTCTCGGAGTTCCGGCCCGCGTACGGGGTGCGGATGAGGTGGGCCATGGGCGCCAGGAGGACGTCCTGGCCGAGCGCGCGGCCCTCGCGGCCGAGGACGCGGCCGTACTCGCGGGCCAGCTCCGGGTCGAAGGCGGAGGCGAGCAGGACCGGCGCGGGCAGCGCGGTGGCGGGCCGCGCGACCCGTACTCCGGCGGGCCCGTCGGCGACGCGCAGGGCCGGGATGCCCAGCCGCGGGACGCCGGGGGCGTATCCGGCCTGGCCGAGGGAGGCCGGGTCCCGGGCGCCGTGCAGCAGGGCGGTCTTCTCGTCGAGGGTGAGCCGCTCCAGGAGGGAGTCGACGCGGGCGGCGCTCGCGGGCTCGGGGGCCTGCGCGGGAGTGGCTCGCGTACGGAGTTCCGCGCCGGGCGGCACGGTGGCGACGCAGCCGCCGGCGCCCAGGCCCACCAGGGCGAGGAGCCGCATCGCGGAACGTCTGGACACGGCCTCGGTCATGGGCGCTCCCGGCGGCTGGGGGCACCCCCGGACGGAGTCCGGGGGAGGGGGAGCGGCCCGCGCCGGACCGCTCCCCCGCCCACTGTGCGCCCGGCCGCGGGGGGCTCCGGGCGGGACGCGCCACCGCGCCGCCCGGTTTCAGCCCTGCGGCGGCTGCTGCGCGGTGTCGGCTTCCCGCTCGGGTTCGTCCCGCAGCTGGACGCGGGCCTCGGTGCGGTGGCCGCGCGCGATGTAGTCGCGTACGACGGCCTCGACCGCGTCCTGCGGCGATCCGACCCCTGCGAGCACCATCACCTCCACCACGAGCTCGGCGTCGAGGCTGATGTTGACCTTGGCCACGGGTACCCCCTCCATCGTCGTGCGGAGGACTCTAGTGCCGGCGCGGGCTCACGCGTTGGGGCGCAGGGTCCACACCACGGTCATCTCGCCGGTGACGGCCTCGTCCTCGCGCTGGATCGCGATGGTGACCGGGAACTCGGGGCGGCCGCCCGCGTCGAGTTCGGCGACGACCTCGGCCACCGGGCGGCCGAGGGTGGCGGTGGCGGTCACGACGCCCTTGGCGAGCTTCTTGTAGCCGATCTCGGCCTTGACCGCGAGGGGCACGGCGCGGGAGAGCTGGTCGCCGAAGGCGGCCAGGACGATCGCGCCGCTCGCGGACTCGGCGAGGGTGAACATGGCGCCGGCGTGCGGGCCGCCGACGTGGTTGTGGAAGTCGGGCTGGTCCGGCAGGCGGACGACCGCGCGCTCGGGGGTGGTCTCCAGGAACTGGAGGTTCAGGGTCTGGGCCATCGGCACCGTCGCGGCGAGCAGTTCGCCCACGTTCATCTGATCTGCGCTCATGGCACGCGATGTTACCCACGAGTAGAAGGCCTTGGCCAGAGCTGAGACGGGGGCGGGCGTGGCTCGCGGCTCCCGCTCCCACTATCGTTACCGGCCATGTGGCCAGGACAGCAGCAGCCGCCCGGGGGCGAGCAGAACCCCCAGGACGCGCAGACGAATCCCTACCAACAGCAGTCGGGACAGCCGAACCCGTACCAGCAGCAGCCCGGTTACGGATACCCGCAGCAGCCCGGGTACCAGCAGCCCCCGACGGTCCCCGGCCAGCAGTGGGGGCAGCCCCAGCTGCCCCAGCAACCCCAGCAGCCCCAGCGGCAGCCGGGTGGCGGCGGGAGCCCCTTCCAGACGAAGACCGTCGCCATCGTCGCCGCGTCCGCGGTGGTCGTGGCGGCCGCCGCGACCGGCGCGTTCGTCCTGACCCGGGACGACGGCAAGACCGACGAGGCCGACGCCAAGCCGTCCGCCTCCGCCTCGGCGTCCGCCGCCCCGGCCCCGGCCGCCAGCGTCCCGAACCCTCGGGCCGAAGGCGACGCCAAGCCGACGGTCGCGGGGTGGAAGGTGGTGGTCAACCCCAAGCACGGCACCGCCTTCGAAGTCCCGCCGGAGTGGAACGTGCTGAGCTCCGGCACGGCCATCGGCTTCGAGGACGAGGTGAAGAACGACGGTTCCGCCGTCGTGATGATGTCGGCCCCCGCCTACCTCAAGGAGGACTGGTGCAAGGTCGACTCCGACAAGAACGGCAGTGAGGAGACGACCTCGCTGGGCGGCACCGGCACCAAGGGCGGCCAGGGCGCCAAGGACACCGCCGAGGCCGTCCGCAACGAGGCCGGGAACTGGGCGTTCGCCGGATACGCGCAGAAGGCGCCGAAGGGCACCACCAAGGTCTCCGAGCCGAAGGAGTACACCACGGCGTCGGGCCTCAAGGGCCATATGGCGACCGCGAGCGTGACCGGACAGCCGAAGGCGAACAAGTGCTCCTCCGACGGCAAGTCCATCGCGTTCAGCTTCAAGAACGCCAAGGGTGACTTCGCCAGCTGGATCCTCTACAGCGCCGCCGGAGTCCCGGACGAGGTCAGCCAGGAAACGATGGAGAAGATCCTGAGCACGGTCCGCCTGTCGGGCGGCTGACCCCGCTCCCCTCCCCCGAGGACTCCCTCCCCGCTCCCCCCGGGCCGGTAATCCGTTTGGATTCTCGGCCCGGGGCGGGGATAGTCCGGGGGTGAGTTCTCCCCCCGCCGCTCCCTCCCGCACGCCCGCACCCCGCCGTCGGCCCGCCTGGGCCGGCCGCAACTACACCCTGCTGACGGGTGCCGCGGTCGTGACGAACCTCGGCAGCCACGGAGCGCTCATCGCCGCCGCCTTCGCGGTGATGGAGTCCGGCGGATCGGGCTCCGACGTCGGCCTGGTCGCCGCCGCCCGCACCCTGCCGCTCGTCCTGTTCCTGCTCATCGGCGGCGCGCTCGCCGACCGGCTGCCCCGCCACCACGTGATGGTCGCGGCCAACGCCCTGAACTGCCTCTCCCAGGCCGCGTTCGCCCTGCTCGTCCTCACCGGTGACCCCCAGCTGTGGCAGATGATGCTGCTCACCGCGCTGTGCGGCACCGGTACGGCCTTCTTCAACCCGGCGGCCGAGGGCATGCTCCTGTCCACCGTCTCCGGCGAGCACGCCAACCGCGCCTTCGCGCTCTTCCGCATGGCGATGAACGGCGCGGGCATCGGCGGCGCCGCCCTCGGCGGGGCGATGATCGCCGCGATCGGTCCGGGCTGGGTGCTGGCCGTGGACGCGGCCGCCTTCGCCGTCGCGGCCGCCCTGCGGGCCTTCCTCGACGTCAGCCACGTCCCCGACCGGGCGCCCGGCGGCGGCCTCCTGGCCGACCTGCGCGAGGGCTGGGTGGAGTTCAAGACCCGCCCCTGGCTGTGGAGCATCGTGCTCCAGTTCTCCGTCGTGGTCGCCGTCGTCGGCGCCGCGGAGGCGGTCTACGGTCCGCTCGTGGCCCGGGACCAGCTGGGCGGGCCCGCGCCCTGGGGGCTGGCCCTGGGCTTCTTCGGCGCGGGCACCATCCTGGGCGCCTTCCTGATGATGGCCTGGAAACCGCGCCGGCTGCTGCTGGTCGGGACGCTGTGCGTCTTCCCGCTGGCGCTGCCCTCGGCGGGCCTCGCCGTGCCGCTCCCCGTATGGGGCCTGTGCCTGGTGATGCTGGTCAGCGGCCTGGCCATCGAGGTCTTCGGCGTGAACTGGATGACGACGATGCACCAGGAGATCCCCGAGGACAAGTTCTCCCGGGTCTCCGCCTACGACTGGTTCGGCTCGGTGTCGATGCTGCCGCTGGCCACCGCCCTCGCCGGTCCGGCCGAGTCCGCCTTCGGCCGCACCGAGGCCCTGTGGGGCTGCGCCGCCCTGGTGGTCCTGGCCACCGCCCTGGTCCTGCTGATCCCGGACGTCCGCCACATGACCCGCCGGCAGCCCAAGCCCGAGCTCCACCCGGCCCTCCAGGGCTCCGCCCCGGAGCCCGCGCCCCGGACTCCGGCCGCGGTGGATCTCGGCTGACCTGCGCACGACAGGCGCCGTCGGGGCGCGGCCCGGGAAACGACGGCGGCAGCCGCCCCCTCACCCCAGGCTGAACGCGCCCTCCGGCGGAGCCGGGGACGGTGCCGCGTCGGCGTCGGCGACCGGCAGGGCCCCCCGCATGAACCGCGCCAGCGCATCCCCGTGCTCCACCCGGGCGGGAAACGCGTCTGCCGCGCACCGCCGGGCCAGCGCGCCCACCTCCAGCGGGGCGTCGGACGCCAGCAGCACGGCGTTGCCGAACCGGCGGCCCCGCAGCACCGCCGGCTCCGCGATCAGCACGAGCTCCGCGAACGAGGCGCCGAAATTGGCCAGCTGCGCCCGCAGGAAGCCGAACGGCGCCCCGTCGGCCAGGTTCGCCGCGTACACCCCGCCGGGCCGCAGCACCCGCGCCGCCTCCCGCGCGTACTCCACCGACGTCAGCTGGGCCGGCACCCGCGAACCGCCGAACACGTCGGCGACGATCACGTCCGCGCTCCCGGCGGGCGCCGCGGCCAGCCAGGCCCGGGCGTCAGCGGCGTGCACGGTGACACCCGACCCCGCCGTCAGCGGCAGGTGCTCGGCGACCAGCCCGACCAGACCCGCGTCGAACTCCACCACCGTCTGCCGCGACCCCGCCCGCGTGGCCGCGGCGTAGCGGGGCAGGGTCAGTGCGCCGCCGCCCAGGTGCAGCAGGTCCAGCGCGAGCCCCGGCTCCGCCGCGCAGTCCAGGACGTGCGCGAGGCGGCGTACGTACTCGAACTCCAGGTGCTCGGGATCGCCCAGGTCCACGTACGACTGCGGCGCCCCGTCGACGGTCAGCAGCCAGGCCCGTTCCCGGTCCACGTCCGGCATCAGCTTGGCGGTGCCCTGGTCCACGTCCCGGATGACCGGGATCTGTTCGTCGCTCACCGCACCATTGTCAGGCCGACCAGACGGCGGCAGCCCCGGCCGCGTGCTCGGCGGCCTGGGCCAGCCCGGCCCGTGCGGCCGGGTCGCGCCGGGCCGGGTCCAGGACGTTGCGCCCAAAGGCCTTGCGGGCCGCGGGGGACGGGGTGATCAGCAGCACCCGGGTGCCCGCCGCGCGCAGCTCCGCCGCCTGCGCGGCGGGCGAGGGGAAGAGCCCGGAGCCGAGCGAGATCGGGGCGATGACGACCACGCGCGCGTAGCCGGCCGCGAGGTCGGCGTTGGTGGCGGAGCGGATTCCGCCGTCGATGAACCGGCGTTCGCCGACCGTCACCGGGGGCCACACCCCGGGCACGGCGCAGCTCGCCGCGACCGCGTCGACCAGTCCGCCGCCGCTCTCCCGGTCGAAGGCCTTGAGTTCGCCGCTGAGCGCGTCGACCGCGGTGACGACGAGGCGCCGGTCGGGCCACTCGTGCGAGACCAGCCGGGCCGCCAGCACCTTGCGGCGCTCCGCTTCGGGGCCGGTGTCCGCGGCCAGGGCCATGGCGCCCACCCGCCGGCGGTAGGCGGTCGCGTCGCTGCGGGAGCGCGCCATCGCCAGCGCGTACCGGGCGATGACGCCCGCCCCGAGCTTCGCCGCGGCCTCCCCCGAGGCATCGCCGAGCTGGCGCTCGTACAGCTCCCGCGGGGTGAGCCCGGAGCCGAGCTGGGCGCCGACCACCGATCCCGCCGAGGTGCCGACGACGAGGTCGGCGGTCGTGAGGTCCACGCCCGCGCGGGCGAGCCCGTAGAGCATGCCGCACTCCCAGCCGATGCCGGTCAGTCCCCCGCCGCCGAGCACCAGTGCCGTGTCGCCGCCCATGTCCGCCCACCCCTCCGCTCACGCCTGTGGTGACGGCAGTCTCGCGCAAGCGGACTGCCGTCACCACGGCGGGGTCGCGACCGGCCGGGACCCCGGATCAGCCGAGCACGGCCGTCACCGTCCCCGCGCCGACGGTCCGCCCGCCCTCGCGGATCGCGAAGCCGAGCCCCGACTCCAGCGGGACGTCCCGCCCGAGCTCGACGGTCATGGTGACCGTCTCCCCCGGCCTGGCCGTGCCCGCCTCGCCCAGGTCCACGTCCCCGACCACGTCGGCGGTGCGGACGTAGAACTGCGGCCGGTACCCGGTGGCCACCGGGGTGCCGCGGCCGCCCTCGCGCGCGGAGAGCAGGTAGACCTGCGCGCTGAAGCGCCGCCGTGGCGTCACGCTGCCGGGCGCCGCCACCACGTCGCCGCGGCGCACCTGGTCGCGGTGCACCCCGCGCAGCAGCAGGGCGACGTTGTCGCCCGCCTCCGCGGACTCCATCGGCTTGCCGAAGGTCTCCAGCCCGGTGACCACGACGGGGTCGCCGGCGCCGTCCCCGCCCAGCAGGCTGACGCGGTCGCCGAGGCGGATGGTGCCGCGCTCGACGGCGCCGGTCACGACGGTGCCGCGGCCGGTGATGGTGAGCACGTTCTCCACCGGCAGCAGGAACGGCGCGTCCGTGTACCGCTGGGGCGTCGGCACGTACGTGTCCACCGCGTCCAGCAGCGCCTGGATCGCCCCGGTCCACCGCGGGTCGCCCTCGAGCGCCCGGAGTCCGGAGACCCGTACGACGGGCGCGCCGTCGCCGCCGTAGCCGTGCGAGCTGAGCAGCTCGCGGACCTCCAGCTCGACCAGGTCGGTCAGCTCGGGGTCCCCGGCGTCGGCCTTGTTCAGCGCCACCACGATGTGGTCGACGCCGACCTGCCGGGCGAGGAGCACGTGCTCGGCGGTCTGGGGCATGACCCCGTCGAGCGCGGAGACCACGAGGATCGCCCCGTCGAGCTGGGCGGCGCCGGTGACCATGTTCTTGATGTAGTCGGCGTGGCCCGGCATGTCCACGTGGGCGTAGTGGCGGGTGTCCGTCTCGTACTCGACGTGCGTGAGGTTGATGGTGATCCCGCGGCGGGCCTCCTCGGGGGCCCGGTCGATGCGGTCGAAGGGCACGAAGGAGGCGCCCCCGCGCTCGGCGAGGACCTTGGTGATGGCGGCGGTCAGGGTGGTCTTGCCGTGGTCGACGTGACCCATGGTGCCGATGTTGAGGTGCGGCTTGGTCCGCACGAAGGCCGTCTTGGCCATGATGTCTTCCCGTATCTTCGAAGCCGGAACGGGACCCCTGGATCGAGCCGACCCTCCCCCTGTGGGGTCCGCCGGACGATCCGGGAAGGGTCAGCTTCGTGCGCCGTCGAATGCGGCGAAGGGGAATGCCTCTGCGAACGCCCCTGCGGGCACGGCAGCCTTCGGCGCGTCCGCGACTGCGGACGGTGCGACGGGGAAGGCGTACCGGGACATGCCCCTGATCCTGCCGGACGGCCCCCGGCCCGTCGAATGAATTACCGCCGGGGCGGCCGGGCGTGAACGTCCGTGCGCTCAGAGGTTCTTGAGCGCCTCGCGCACGGACAGCGGGGACAGCGAGCCCCGTTCGGCCTCGACGAAGGCCCGCACCGCGTCCGGGTCCGTCTTCGCGTACTCCCGCAGGCACCAGCCGATGGCCTTGCGGACGAAGAAGTCCGGGTGGCCCGCCTGCGCGCGGCAGTAGCCGAAGAGGCGGCCGGTGTCGGTGGCGGACTTGTAGCGGAGCTGGTGGAGCAGGGCGGTGCGGGCGAGCCAGAGGTCCTCGTCGCCGATCCACTCGTCCATCACCGCCGCCAGCGCGGGGTCGGCGGCCACCAGCGGGCCGACCGTGTGCGCGGCCAGCAGGTCGACCGTGTCCCACCACGGGACGGTGGTGACCAGGTGCCGGGCCACCGGCAGCAGGCCGGAGGAGCAGCGCGGGACGTGCCGGCGCAGGTAGTCCACCGCGAAGTAGTGGTACTCACGCTCCGGGAGCTCCCAGCAGCGCAGCGCGAGCGCCGCGCAGTCCGCCTCGGACGGGCGGGGCGTGTCCTTGGTCACCGTCTTCGACAGCTCGCGGCGCAGCGGGGTGGGGATGCCGAGGAAGGGCGCGGTGTCCTTCATGTAGGCGCGCATGGCCCGTGCCTGCCCGGGGTCGGCGGCCGCCGCGTACGTCCCGGTCAGCCGCTCCAGGAGGGTGTCCGCGAGGGCGCTGCGCGGCACGCTCGGAGGTCGCCGGTCGTTCGACAGCATGAGGCCCAGATTACGGCGCGCTGCCGCATACGTCGGCTAGTCTCCCGGGATGTCCCTCCTCCTCGCGCCGTGGACCCGGCTGTCGCTGCTCGTCGTGCTGCTGCTGGCGGCGGGCGTGTGCGTGCTGCTGTACGAGCCCCAGCGCGTGCTGTCGGAAGGCTGGCCGCCGGGTCTGCCGGTGGGCACGGCCGTGGTGCTGTTCGCCGCCGGGTACGGGGTGTGCGCGGCGGCCTTCGTGCCCCGCCCCCTGCTCAACCTGGCCGCGGGAGCCGTCTTCGGCACCCAGTTCGGTCTGCTCGCGGCGGTCGGCGGGACCGTGCTCGGGGCCTCGATCGCCTTCGGCCTGGGCCGTGTCATGGGCCAGGAGGCGCTGCGCCCGTACCTGCGCGGACGGTGGCTCCAGGCGGCCGACGGCCAGCTCAGCCGGCACGGGTTCCGTTCGATGCTCGCGGTGCGGCTGTTCCCCGGGGTGCCCTTCGTGGTGGCCAACTACTGCGCGGCGGTGTCCCGCTGCGGATGGCTGCCGTTCCTGGGTGCCACGGCGCTGGGGGTCGTCCCGAACACCACCGCGTACGTGATCGCGGGGGCCAGCGCCTCCTCCCCCGGATCGCCCGCTTTCCTCGTCTCCTTCGGCTTCATCGTGGTCTCCGTCGTGGGCGCCGGAGCGGTCGCGTGGCGCAAGCGGCACCGTCTGGCACCGGCCCGGATCCCCGCGGCGGCGTGCGAACTGGCGCCCCAGCACCCCCCTGTGGTCACCGGCGCCTCGCACGGGCCCTAGCATCGGACCCGAACTGCCCGACGATCACAAGGACGAGCGCACCCCGACATGAGCTGGTTCGAATCCCTAATCCTCGGTCTCGTCCAGGGGCTTACGGAGTTCCTCCCGATCTCCTCCAGCGCGCACCTGCGGCTGACCGCGGCTTTCGCCGGCTGGCACGATCCGGGAGCGGCCTTCACCGCCATCACGCAGATCGGCACCGAAGCCGCCGTACTGATCTACTTCCGCAAGGACATCGCGCGGATCATCTCCACCTGGACCCGCTCGCTGTACACGAAGGCGCTGCGCTCCGAGCAGGACGCCAAGATGGGCTGGCTGGTCATCGTCGGCTCGATTCCGATCGGTGTCCTCGGCATCACGTTGAAGGACCACATCGAGGGTCCGTTCCGCGACCTGCGCCTGATCGCCACCACGCTCATCGTGATGGGCATCGTGCTGGGCATCGCCGACCGGCTGGCGGCCCGGGACGAGGAGGGCGGCCGGCACCGCGCCATCCGCGAGCGCAAGACGCTGCGCGAACTGGGCGTCAAGGACGGCCTGATCTTCGGCCTGTGCCAGGCGATGGCGCTGGTCCCGGGCGTCTCCCGGTCCGGTGCGACGATCTCCGGCGGTCTGCTGCTGGGCTTCACGCGCGAGGCCGCGGCCCGCTACTCCTTCCTCCTCGCGATCCCGGCCGTGCTGGCCTCGGGGGCGTTCGAGCTGAAGGAGGTGGCGGAGAACCCGGGGCACATCTCCTGGGGTCCGACGATCTTCGCGACGGTCGTCGCATTCTTCGTCGGCTACGCGGTCATCGCATGGTTCATGAAGTTCATCACCACGAAGAGCTTCATGCCGTTCGTGATCTACCGGATCCTGCTCGGCATCCTGCTGTTCGTGCTGGTGGGAGCAGGTGTCCTGAGCCCGCATGCGGGCGAATCCGGCGGCTGAACCAGGGCCGCACAGGTAGCGCTATCCAGCATTTCCTAGCGCCTGATTGCAGCACCACGTCATGATCATCTCCCACTTGTCTCCCACCCAGGAGACCGGGAGACGATCAGCCAGAAGTGCGCACCTGCGAAGTCGGGAGCAGAAAGGAGGGCCCGCACAGCAGCAGCTGTGCGGGCTCTCCTGCGTGGCGGCCGGCCCGGGTCAGTCGAGGCTGAGGCGCGCCAGCAGGCCCTGGACACGGCCGGCGAGCGCCTTCTCCGGGTCCGGGCTGATGGTGGCAAGTGCCACTGCGGCCGTCACGATGACGTCGCTCAGCTCCTTCTCGACGAGCCGCCGGCGCGGGCGGTGAGGAAGTCGAGGGTGTAGCGGCCGAGGCTGCCGTAGCGGTCAGGCCCATGAGCTTGCCGGAGCTGGTCCGGTTGCCGAGTCCGAGGTGTTCGGCGACGGTCGAGGAGTTCGGCGATCAGCTCGGCGTCCGTGCAGATGTCGCTCGGCGTAGGCCAGGCCGGGTTGAAGGCGATCTCGTCAACGTCGGCCAGGGTGATGCCGGCCTCGGACAGGCAGTAGGCCGCGGCCACCGCGCAGGAGCGGGCCAGGAGCCCTTTGCGGCCGGCTCCAAGATCGCCACCACTCCACGCGATGCGTCAACTGGATCGCCTTCAGCTCCTACGGAAGAGCACTGGCCGTCGCCGCCGGACGGAGCATCCAGCTGTGGGACGTCACCGCACCGGCCACGCCCAAGCCGCTCCAGACCCCGGAGTGGAACTTCCGGGGCGTCGTGTTCACTCGGGACGGGCGCACCTTGGCAGCCGGCAACAACGACGGCACCGTCCGCCTGTGGGACGTCTCCGATCCGGCCGGGCCCCTCGTATCCGTCTCATTCGGCCCGGACGGCCGTACCCTTGCCGCCACCGGCCGCGACGGCACGATCAGACTGTGGGACCTCACCGGCGGCACCCGCCCCACGCCGATGGGCCCGCCGCTGACCGGCCACACGGACACCGTCTACACCCTGGCCTTCGGCCCGGACGGGCGCACACTGGCCAGCGGAGCTTTCGACGCGACCGTCCGGCTGTGGGACGTAGGGGAGCGGGGCGTCGCGCGGGCGCACGGACTGCCGGTGACCGGCATCCTCGACTACGTCAGCGCGGCCGGCCCGATCCGGCCGGTCGTGCCGCACACCCGCACTGCCCCGCCCACAGCGCGGTCAGTCCGCGGAAAACCTGGAGGCATAGGCCCCGAGGACCACCTCGCGGGGGCGGACACCGGTGGCGATGGACACGCCCTGGAGCCGGGAGCAGCGCAGCATCGGGTAGTTGGCCTCGCCGAACACGCCCCCGGTGTATCCGGTGCCGCCGTGGGAGGGCAGCCACGGCAGCAGCGAGACGTGGGAGTCGTTGACCTTCAGCAGCCCGCCGTTGAAGGTGCGCGCGACGAAGTACTCGATGACGGCGGGGTCGGTGGCCCACAGGGAGTTCCGCAGGCCGTAGGGGTTGCTCGCGACGTAGGCGATCGCCTCCCGGAGCAGGGACGCGTCGTCCGCCGGCTCGGGCACGACGACGGGCAGCAGGGGGAAGAACGTCTCCTCGCGCACCGCCTCGACGTCCCGGGCGCCGGCACACCCGTCGATCCGCAGGACGGTGGGTTCCAGGAACATGCCCGTGTCGGACGGCAGGCCGTCGACCTCCAGGCGGCGCCCGCCGAACTCGACGCGGGCGCCCTTGGCCACGGCGTCGCGCAGGTATGCGAAGAAGCGTTCGCCGCGCAGCACCGGCGTGAGGAGGACGTCGCGGCGGTCGGGGGGCCCGGGCCGGATATCGGCGGCCTGCTTGCGCAGGTGCGCGATGAGTTCGGCGGCGATCGCCGGGTGGGCGACGACCTGGTTCGGAACCATGCAGATCTGGCCCGATCCGAAGAAGCACTCGGACAGTGCCTGGGCCGCCGACTCGATGTCCGCGTCCCGCCACACCACGACGCAGTCGTTGCCCGCCAGCTCCAGAACGGGCTTCTTGCCGTGGGCGACGCACTCGCGTTCCAGTTCCAGCCCGCGTTCGACTCCACCGGTGTAGAAGATGTCCGCGACGTGCGGGCTCTCCAGCCAGGACCGCAGAGTGGGGCCGGGCCGGGCGCAGTACGCGTTCAGTGTTCCGGCAGGCGCACCCAGCTCCTCCAGTACCGGAACCACGAACTCGCGCAGGGCGTGCATGACGCCCAGCGGCGCGCTGCGCGGTGCCCGTACGACCACGGTGTTGCCGGCCATGAGGGCGGACACGGCGAACATCGTGCTCGCCGCCGGCGTGTTCTGCGGTGGATTGACGCACACCACTCCGTCCGGGTTGCGCCTCAGGGTCATGCTCCGTCCCCGCAGCCGGGCCTGCTGGTGCATCTGCGCCGCACACCAGTCCAGGGACTCGGCGGCATAGACGTCCAGCAGCCCGCAGACCTGCCACTCGGCGAGGGCGCGGGGCTGGCCTTCGGACACCAGCACATCGATGAACGCGGCGCGGCCGCGGCGAATCCGCTCACGGATACCGGCGCCCAGACGCATGCGCGTCTCCAGCGGTACGGCCGACCATGCCGGAAACGCCCTGGCAGCGGCCTCGGTGGCGGCCTGTACGACACTCTCGCTCGCGACCGCACAGCGGCCCACGACGAAGTCCGCCGCCTGAGCGGGGTCGGCTCGGCCCTGTTCCAGGTGGCGTTTGAGCGTGAGGCTGCGAAAGACGTCCTCCAGGATCGAGGTGGCCGTCACCGTGTACACATGCCGGTCGGCGCCGATGTCGCGACCGCCGGCATACGACGGGTAGGTCGGCACGGGGCAGGAGTGCGGATCGCTCGGTTCGTACGGCACAGTGGCCTCCACAGGTCAGCCGGCGCGGCCGGAGGACGGATCCCACCAGGCCGGGAAGAGAGCCGGGCCATCGGGCAGACGCAGTTCGGGGCCCCGGCGGGTGAAGCCGAGCCGCCGGTAGAGCCGCAGACTGGCGCGGCTGGTGGCCTCCAAGTAGACGGGGGCCCCGGCGGTGTCCGCCAGCGCGGACGCGACCAGTGCGCTGCCGATGCCCCGCCCCTGGTGGCCGCGGCGCGCTGCCACCAGCGGAATGTAGAAGTGGGCCGGTCTGCCCGGGTGATGGGCTGCCAGCAGACGCGCGCAGGTCAGCAGGCGGTCCGCGAACTCCTCGGCCAGGTCTGCCAAGGGCTGCGCCGACGCCGCGCCGCCGGACCCGTGCACGCCGTCACGGGCAGGACCGTTGACGAGGAGCAGGGCCCCGAGGCCGTCTCCGGCCAGGTACACGCGCCCATCGGCCGCCGCCTCCCGGGTGAAGGCGCGGAAGACGGAGGGCAGGAGTTCCCGGCGCCGGACGGCATCGGGGATCATCCACCGGCACACCGGGTCGTCGAAGAACGCGTCGCACAGCACGCCCACCACGTCGTCCTCGTCCGCCGTGCCGGCGTGACGCACCGGACCGCTCCGGGGGTCATCCACCGGACGCCCTGGGCTGGAAGCTCACCATCAACGACTCGGGTCCGCACACACCGATCGGGTTGCGCCACACCACCGGTGCGGTCGGCCGGGGCGGCTGGAGGCGGCTCGGCAGCACGGTCAGGATCTCGGTGATCTCCGTCCTCACCGTGGCAGCCCCCAGGCAGTAGTGCGGGCCGGCACCGAACGACAGCAGGGGTGGACGCCGCAGGGTGATGTCGAAGACGTCGGGGCTGTCGAAGACGCGCGGGTCGCGCTGGGCAGCGTGCACGCACAGCATGACGAAGGACTCGGCCGGTACCCGCAGGCCGTCGAACTCGACGTCCTCCAGGGCGAACCGGAAGATCGCCGGTGCTGCCGGGCACCAGCGGAGCACCTCGTCGGTGGCCTGCTCGGTGAGCTCGGGCCGCTCGGCGAGCAGCTCCCACTGGTCGGGGTGCTCGGTGAAGGTGAACAGCATCTGTCCGAGCTGATTGCGAGTGGTGTCGTGGGCGGCGAAGAAGAGGCCGACGATGAGGTCGCGCAGTTCCGTACGGTCCATGCCCTCGCCGCCGTACCCGTTCATCAGCAACGAGATCAAGTCGTCACCCGGCCCTGCGGTGCCTTGGCGGGAGATGAGGTGATCGGCGTAGGCGCGCAGGCCGGCCAGCGAACGCTCGACGCGTTCCAGCGCGTCCGGTCGGTGCCCGACGCTGTACACCAGCCCGATGTCGGTACTCCACCGGGGCTCGTAGTCGTCCAGGGGCACGCCGAGGATGGCCGACATCACCGAGACCGCCATCGGGTCGGCGAAGGTCTCCCCGAACTCGCAGGGGCCGGCTCCGGCCAGTCGGTCGGCCAGCCGCTCGGCGGTACTCCGCATGGTCAACCGCCACCGCTGGAGTGCTTGGGGAGCGAACGCCTGGAGAACCAGGGCCCGCTGGCGCCGGTGGTCCTCACCGCGCAAGTGCAGCAGCAGGGTGTCGAACCAGTCGTGAACCGTGCCGTGCGTGATCCCGTTGAGTCTCAGGAAGCGCCGACCGCTCTGAGCCAGGCGCCGGTCCCGGAGCAAGTGCTGCACCTGCGCGTGACGCAGCACCATGACGCCGTAGGGGGTGCCGGCGTACCAGTGCGCTTCGCGCGCGGCCGCGACTTCGGGAGCGGTGAACATGAATCCGGGATCGGCGACGTCCAGGTATGCCGCCCGGTCGTCCAGCACTGTGGTCGTGGTCTCGGTCACGTGTGCCACCCTGCGCCCGTATCGCGGACGCTGCATCGGGAGAATGACCGATCCGTCACGGTGTCGGCGATTCGCGGTCGTGTCGCGGGGGAAGCCGGGCCGTTTCTCACCGATCACCTGATCGTTGGTTGATGTGTGTCGTCGACTGAGGCCCGACGCGAAGCGGGCTTCGCGATCGGCCGCGCCCGGGAGCACGCCGCCGGGGCCCGTCGAAGGGGCCCCGGCCGGCGAGCCGCGCGGTCATGCCCTCGGCCGGTCCCGCGCCGGACCGACCGTGAAGATCCACCTCGTCGCCGAGCCAGGCCGGTGACGCCCCCGACTCACGCAGGTCATGGCCGCGATCCGGGCATCCGGTGCGCGAGGTGGCCCCTCAGAAGTCGGCCTAGATGCGGCCGAGGGCCATGCTGATCGGAGTGTCCGCGTTGGTGTCGGTGTAGTAGGCGTGCCAGGCGTCGCGGTACTCCTGGCGGGAGACCTGGCCGTCACCGTCCCGGTCCAGCGCCTTGACGGCCTTGTCCATCTCCGCCGACGGAACCCCGTACGCGGCCAGCATGTGCTTCAGCTCCTGCTGGGACAGCACGTCGTCACCGTCGGTGTCGGCAGCCTTGAACTCGGCGTCGCTGGCCTGGTCGAGCACCTTGACGAAGTCCCGCGTGGCGAACACCGCCGCGTACTCCTGCACCGTCACGCGCCCGTCACGGTCGGTGTCCGCCTGCCGCTGGAGCTCCTCCCAGACCTTGGCGTAGGAGTCCGCCACGCCGCGGCCCTGGGCGGAGCCCGCCTGGACGCCGAGCGCGTCGGTCAGACGCTTGGCCATCATGTCGAAGTCGTCTCGGGTGATAGCGCCGTCCTGGTCGATGTCGAAGTTCCTGAAGATCTTCTTGGCCTTGTTCTCGATGGCCGTCGCAACCATGGTCCTGTTCCTCTCGTTGTGCGGGCGTGAGGGTGGCGGAGCGTCTCGCCCGCCCGGGGGTATTCCCCTGAAGCAGGGGAAACGCAGGGGGATGCAGCAGTCAACCGATGGTTACGCCAGTCGTACCAACCGCTGCCCGGCTGTCACCCGTTCCGCCCAGTAATCGCCGTCGCCTCGACGCAGGGCGGCGGTCCGGCTGCCCCGGACGGCGGTCCCGGGTCCTCGGTCCGGGCCCTGGCGGAGAAGGGACGGAAGATGTCGGACGTGTCGGTACTGGGCAGCGGCAGTATGGGCGGCGCCCTCGCGCGCGTCCTGGCCGCGGCGGGGCTCGACGTCGCGGTGTGGAACCGCACGGCGCACCGGGCACGCGCCGTCGACGGGGACGGGCTGCTCGCGGTGGAGCGGATCGCCGACGCCGTGCGCTGCGCGCCCGTCGTCCTGGTGTGCCTCACCGACTACGCCGCCACCCGCCAGGTGCTGGCGCCGGTCACCGGTGGGACGCGGGACCGGATCGTCGTACAGATGTCGACGGGTACCCCGGCCGATGCCCGTGAGATGGAAGCGTGGCTGCGTCCGCGAGGGTGCCGCTACCTCGACGCGGCGATCATGGCGTTTCCACGGCATCTGGGTACCGACCACGCCCGGGTGCTCTACAGCGGCCCCGGGGAGGACCTGGCGGCTGTCGGCCACGTGGCACGTGCGCTGGGCGGTACGGCCTCGTACCTCGGTGACGACATCGCCTTGGCCAATGCGCACGACGGGGCGCTGCTGACCTTCTTGTACGCGGCGACCTGCGGCTTCCTCGAAGGGGCTGCCATCGCGTCCGAGGCCGGGATTCCCCTGGACGGGTATGCCGACGGCGCCGTCCAGCTGCTCCCGGCGCTGGAACACCTCGTCCGCAGGTCCGTACCGCTGATCGCGGCGGGGCGGTACGACGACGACGAAGCATCGCTCGCGGTGCACTCGGGGGCGCTGCGCCATCTGGTGGCGGCAGGCCGGGAAGCGGGCGTGTCCGACCCCGTCGCGGCGGTGCTGGCGGAGCGGGTGGGGCGGCGGATGGCGGTGGGCACGGCGAGCGAGCACATCGCCGCCGTCTTCGAGGAGCTGCGCGGGCCCTGACGGCGGTCGCACCACTTTGGGTGGTGCATCGGTGGAACTCCCGATGCCCGGGCAGTGGAACGCCGCGATGGTGGGTCGTGCTGCACGAAGCCGCACGAAAGGGGCACCGATGACCTCGGTCAGTCTGGCCGGCACATCGATCGCCGACCGCCACCGAGCCTGTCTGAGCAAGGGGCGGGCCTCGCTGGGACAGATGTTCGGCGCGGACGTCGAGGTCGCCACCGACGGGGCCTGGATCACCACGGACACGGGGCACCGCATCCTCAACTGCGGGGGCTACGGGGTGTTCCTGCTCGGGGCCCGGCACCCCGTCGTGGTCGACGCGGTGGCCCGGCAGCTCGCCTCCCACCCGATGGCCACCCGGCTGCTGCTGGAGCCGCAGGTCGTCCGAGCCGCGGAAGCACTGGTGTCCGTGACCCCCGCAGGGCTGGAGAAGGTGCACTTCGCGGGTTCCGGCGCCGAGGCGGTGGAAGCCGCCATCAAGATGGCCCGCACGTGCGGCAAGCACTGGCTGGTGTCGATGCGCGGCGGCTATCACGGCAAGACGATGGGCGCGCTCAGCGTCACCGGGAACGACGTGTACCGCGACCCGTTCCGCCCGCTGCTGCCGCAGGTGTCACAGGTCCCCTACGGCGATGTCGGCGCACTGGCCGCGCAGTTGGCCGCCCACCGGGACGAGGCGTGCGTCGTGGTGGAACCTGTCCAGGGCGAGGCAGGTGTGATCATCCCGCCGCCCGGCTACCTGCGAGACGTGGCACAGCTGTGCCGCGAACACGGGGCGTTCCTCGTCCTGGACGAGATCCAGACGGGCATGGGCCGCCTGGGCGCCTGGTGGGGCGCCGACCTCGCCGGCATCACCCCCGACGCGCTGCTCGTCGGCAAGGGCCTCAGCGGGGGCATCGTGCCCGTCTCGGCCGTGGTGGCGACCCGTGAGGCGTACCAGGCGTTCGACCGGGATCCCTTCCTGCACACCTCGACCTTCTCCGGTAACCCGCTGGCGATGGCCGCCGTACAGGGCGCCATCCGTGCGACCGAGGAGGACGGCATCGTGGAGCGGGCCCGGGTACTCGGTGCCCGACTGCGTGCCGACCTGGACCGGATCGCCCGGCGGGTACTGGGCGAACAGGTGGTGCAGGTGCGCGGCGTCGGCCTGCTCATCGGTATCGAGTTGCACCGCCCCGGGCTCGTCGGCGACCTGTTGGTCGAGCTCATGGGGGCCGGGGTGCTCGCCAATCACTCGATGAACGCGTCCGGAGTCCTGCGGCTGACCCCGCCCGCGGTACTCGACGAACACGAAGTCGAGTTCTTGTACGAGGCGTTCGAGCGTGCGGCCCGCGCCGCACTGGTGTGAGGAGCGCCGAAGATGAGATCCATCCACTTCCACCTGGCGCTGCCCGCCGGTGACGGCCCCGCGGCCTTCGACGCCGTCGTGGACTTCACGCGCTACCCGTCGCTCTCACCGGACGTGCGTTCGGTGGTGACCCGTGAGATCACCGCGCCCGGTGATCTGCGCAGCGACTGGGTGATGAACTTCCGCCGCGGCATCATGAGCTGGACCGAGCGGGAACGGCTCGACCGCGACCGGCTGCGCGTCGAGTTCGCCCAGGTGGACGGCGACTTCGAGGACTTCCGCGGCAGCTGGCAGTTCATGCCCGGCACCGGCGGTGTCGAGGTGGTGCTCGACGTCACCTACGACTTCGGGGTCGAGAGCCTCGTCGGGATCATGGACCCGATCGCGGAGCGTGTGATCAAACGCTCGACGCTGCGCGTGCTCACCGGACTCTTCGGAGAGGTCGAGGTCCTGGCCGGAGCGGAGGCCCTCGTCGACTTCCCGGCCATCGACCCCGGACCTTCCGTCCCCCTTTCCTCCCCATCGATCAGGAGCTGACATGACCGCAGACATGACCGCAGTACCGAGCACGCTCTCCCACATCCTTTCGTCCAGGTTCGGTGTGCCCGAGGAAGAGATCACTCCCGATGCGACCCTGCGGGCCCTCGACCTGGACTCCCTGGCCCTCGCCGAGCTGTCGCTGGTGCTGCGCGACGATTTGGGTGTGCCGTGCACCGACGACGAGATGCGCCCGCAGGACACCATCGGACAGCTGGTGGAGCTGTTGCGCAGCAGGGGGCTCGGCGCGTGAGAGGAGCTCCTGCGGAGCCCTTCCGTGCGGCGGTGACCGGTCTGGGGCTGGTCACTCCTGCCGGTGTGGGGGTGGACGAGAACTGGAAGCGGGTCCTGAGCGCTGTGCC
>NZ_JBHXNP010000061.1:0-53498 GCF_042719495.1 Streptomyces sp. NPDC058525 | reverse complement strand
GGACCACCTGCGCCCCGAGCCGTGTGAGGTCCTCTTGGACCTCACACCCCGAACCGGCCGGCGGCGGACACGGGTGCCCTGCCGGCCGCGGCTCCGCCCGCCGCACGCGTCGGGACAGCGGGAACGCCTGTGCGGATGGAAAACGCCATTGTTATGCTTCCCGACGATCGGAGGGGCCGGTCGGATTCCCAGGCTCGCCAGCTCGTGAAGGTAGCTGCGCGGAGCCGGTTCCACGTTGCCCCCTCCTCCTGTGCTCTCCCATGAGAGGGTGGTTGTGGAACCGACCGTAAGGCGTCCACCAGCGCCGTGCCCGCGCGCGGGAGCACCGTGCTCGACCTCTCCGCCCGCCCCGAACTCAGCGACGCGAAGGCGGTCGTGCTCAACGTGACGGTGACCGACCCGAAGTCCGACGGCCACCTCACCGTCTGGCCCTCCGGCACCACCCGCCCCGACTCGTCCAACCTCAACTGGACGACCGGCCGAACAGTGGCCAACCTGGTGACCGTGCCGGTGGGCGCCGACGGCAAGGTGGAGATCGCCGACCTCGGCTGGGGTCCGCCCATGTGATCGTCGACCTCAGCGGCTACCTCGCCTGACCGAAGAACTGCGGCACGAATGCGGACGCACCGCCGGAGCTGTCAGAGCTCCGCTGCCTTCCCTCGCCTAGGGCTCGAAGACCAGTTCCGGCTTGCTCCCTCTGAGCGCCGCTCCCCTGTCCGTACGGCGTGCCGTGCCGCGTCCCGCCGGTTACTTCGCTGACGCGCTCCCGCCCTGCCCGAGCCGCGGCCTGGCCTGAAGGGCGCGATCGGCCGACCCAACGCAGGCTCCGATGCGGAAGCCCCGTGGGGCCTGGGGGGTGTGGGTGGTCCAGTGGGTGGGGTGGGGGACGTGGGGGGACGGCTGGAGTGCGGGGTCTCCGTTGGTGTCCGGGGCGAAGGTGATCTGGTTGAACGGGAGGCGTACGCCTATGCCCACCGCCTTGGCGTAGGACTCCTTCAGGGTCCAGAGCTGGACTACGGCGTCGCGGCGGTGGGGGGCGGGCAGTTGCTCCACGGTGGTGCGTTCCTGCGGGGAGAGGCATCTGGCCATGAGGCGTCTGACGCTTTCCGGGTCGGTCAGGGCGTCGCAGGTCTGGATGTCGATGCCGACCGGGCGGCGGCCGGGGGCGAGGGCGAGCAGGCAGAGGCCGCCCGAGTGGGAGAGGCTGAATTCGACGTCGAGGCCGAAGCGGGGGTGGATCGCGGGCTTGCCGTTGCGGGAGAGGTCGAACTCCCAGTCCTGCGGGGGGACGGGGGCGAGGCGGGAGAGTTCGGTGCGCAGCAGCCAGCGGGCGTACTGGAACTGCCTGCGGTCGGCGTCGAAGCGGTAGGTGTCGGCCCGGTGCAGTTCGGCGGGGGACATCACGGACCGCCAGGTGTCCTCGCCGTCCGGGGGGTCTGCCCGGCCCATGGCCGTGATCAGGCCGGGGATGCGGGGAGCGGCGAGGCGGTGTGCGGGAAGCGTGCTCTGGGGTGCGGTCGGGGGCATGGGCGGCTGCTCTGCTCTCCGTGTGCGTTCCGTTCGGGTGGCGCCGCCGGGAAGCGGGTGCGTGGAGCACGGTCGCGGGGACGCAACCCGCGGCCGTGCTCCACGGCTGTCGCACTCGGTCAGGCGTCGAGGCCCAGTACGTCCGGCTGCTTGGCCAGTTCGCGCAGGGTGGCGCGCGGGTCCGGGAGCAGGCGGCGCGTGGTGAGGTCCAGCAGGCCGATCACGCAGTCGATCCGGGCGGCCGAGATCCCGTCGGGCGTGAGGAAGCGCTGGGTGAGCTCGACGAGCTTGCCCTGTCCTCCGCTGATGGCGCAGCCCACGTCGACCTCGTCGCCGGCGCGCAGTTCGCGCTGGAAGCGGACGGAGGCCTTGAGGAGCACCGGGCCGATGCCCGCGTCGGACAGGACGTCCGGGGTGAGGCCGGCGGCCTGTAGGAACTCCCAGCGGGCGTGCTCCGCGTACTGCATGTACACGGCCTGGTTGAGATGGCCCTGCCGGTCGGTCTCGTAGGCCCGCGCCTGGACGCGGACACTGAAGGGCTGTCCCATGCCGGCCCGCCCTCAGGCCCCGACCGGATCGTCGAAGACGATCCGCCAGGTGCCGTCGGGCTGCTGCCGCGAGACCACGGTGCCCTTGCCCCTGAGGTCGAGCGGCTTGCCGTCCTCGTGGGTTCCGACGAGGTGCCAGTCGGCGTGGGTCATCGCGATGTCGCCGGAGCGCAGGGCGCTGGTCATGGTGATCTCGGCGCTCTTGATGGCGGCGAACATCGGGGTCAGGGCCTTGGAGACGGCTTCGAGGCCGATCTCCTGGGCGCCGTCCGGCGGCTGTACGAGGATGCCGTTCGGCTCGTACAGGTCGAGCATGGCCTGCTGGTCGTTGGTGTTGAAGGCCTCGGCGATGAGGCCGGGTATGTCTTCCGGGCGTTGGGCCGGCATGGAGGTGCTCCTTGCTGGGGGTGGGGCTGGGGTGGGCGGGTCGGCGCGTCAGCGTCAGGCGAAGATGCCCTGGCCCGGGGTGAGGATCGAGGCGGGGTCGTAGTTGCGCTTGAGGTCGCTGAGCGAGGCCCACCGCGAGCCGTAGTGGGCCCGCCAGTCGGCGCGGGTCAGGGAGGGCACCGAGCCGACGAGGTAGCGCTTGCCTCCGAGGCCGACGGCGCGGTCGTAGAAGCGGCGGTTCTGGTCCAGCAGGCCGGGGACGTCCGGGTGGTTGGGGGCCGGGATCCGGATGAGGCTGACCTCGAAGAACTCGTTCGTGCGGCGCTTGGGGAGGACGAAGTTCGGCCGGGTGAGGGAGCGGGCGTCCATCGGGGAGATCCGGACCGGGCCGGGGCCCATCTGGGTGGCCGTCAGCTCGCCGAGCACGGTGTCGAGGTAGGCCGGGGTCTTCTCGGCGCCGACGAACATCATCAGCCAGGGCTTCTGGCTGCCCCAGAAGCCGGCGGCCTTGAGGGCCGCCCAGTTCGGGTCGAAGCGCAGCAGCCAGTCGCGGAACGGCAGGTCGGCGGAGGGGCCGGCGGTGGCCTGCGGCGAGAGCACGGCCTGCACGGCGGCGACGTCGGGCTGGGCGGGCGCCGAGTAGAAGATGCCGAGCGCGAGCCGGTAGGTCCAGCCGCCGCCGGGCTTGGGTTCGGCGTAGCCGTTCTGGTCGTTGACCACGCCGGCCCGCATGATGGCCAGCGAGTCCCGCAGGAACGCGTCCCGGTCGGTGTAGGTGAACTCGAGCGAGCGGGCGGTGGTCTGCGCCGGGATCAGCTTGATGCCGGCCCGGACGATGACGGCGTACTGTCCGCCGCCGACGAGCACGGCCTCGAACAGCGCGCGGCGGTGGGTGCGGGAGCAGGTGACCAGTTCGCCGGTGCCGGTGACGACCTGGAGCCATTCCACGTTGTCGGCCTGCGAGCCGTAGCGCTGGCTGGTACCGCCGAGGCCGCCGACGCTGAGCGTGCCGCCGATCGACAGGTGGGCGAAGTCGTTGTAGACGGGCGGTGCCTGGCCCGTTTCGAGGGCCTGCAGGGCCAGCGTGGACCAGGTGGCTCCGGCGTCGACGTCGGCGATGCCCTGCGCGATGCCGTGGATCTGGCTGAGCGGCTTGAGGTCGATGGCGATGCCGCCCTCGACCAGGGCCTGCCCGTAGTGCGAGTGCGAGTGGCGGCCCTCGGTGCCGGTGCCGCTCTGGCCGTTGACGGCCACGGGGATCCGGTTGTTGCGGGCGTAGCGGACGACCTTCTGGATGTCGTTCACCGAGCCGGGGGTGAGGACGGCCTGGGGCTGCCGCGTGAACAGGTGGCCGAAGTCCTCGGTGAACGCGGACACGTCCGCGGGGAGGAGGAGGGTGCCGTCGAGGGCGGGGACCTGGCGGAGGCCTGGCGTCGAACTGGGGGCGGCGGCCCACGCTCGGGCGCCGGGGTCCCACCCCGCGATCGCCGCGCCCGCTCCGACAACGACCAGTCCGGACAGGATCTTCCGGCGTGAGAGCTCGGTATGCATGCGTTGTTGGTACGCCCGCGAGCGCAATGAGAGCGCAAGTGCGGCCCGGCGCAAAGCCCCGCCTGGCCCGGCGCAAGCCCCGCCTGGCCCGGCGCACCGGCCGGGCCGCCGCCGCGTTCAGTGCGCCAGTGCCGCGCTGCGGTGCTCCTGCGGGCTGACGCCGTAGACCCGCTTGAAGGCCGAGCTGAGGGCGAACCCGCTGCCGTAGCCGACCTGGCGGGCCACGACGTTCAGCGTGGCGTCGGACTGGCGCAGCAGGTCGGCGGCCAGGGCCAGGCGCCATTCGGTCAGGTAGGTCATGGGCGGTGTGCCGACGGCGTTGCGGAAGCATTCGGCGAGCGTCGCCCGTGACACGCCGACCTCGGAGGCGACCCGGGCCAGTGTCCAGTCGTTCGCCGGGTCCTCGTGGAACAGGCGCAGTGCCTCGCCGGCGATCGGGTGGGTGTGGGCCCGGTACCAGGCGGGGGCCTCGGTCTCGGGGCGGTCGAACCAGACCCGCAGGACGGAGATGAGCAGCAGGTCGAGCAGGCGGTCGAGTACGACGCCCTGGGCGGGGCCCTGTTTGGTGACCTCGCCGGCCAGGACCGGGATGAGCGTGGAGTCCCATGTGTCGTCGGAGACGACGAGCAGGGGCGGCAGTACGTCGAGCAGGCGCTGGCCGACGGCGCCGACCTCCTCGTACACGCCGAGCACCATCTGCACCGACCCTTCGGGGTTGCTGCCCCAGGTGCGCACGCCCAGCGACATCCGCTCGCGCAGCTCGACGCCCTCGGGGGTGACGCACTGCTGGCCGGGGTGGACGATGACCTGCGGCGGGGTCGCCGGTTCGTCGCTCATCACGTAGGGGTCCGGACCGCGGAAGATGGCGACGTCGCCGGGGCGCAGCCGTACCGGTTCGCCGTGGTCGGGTTCGACGTACGCCCCGCCGCTGAGCATGACGGCGAGGCAGAGCGGTGACCTGTCCTGGACCCGGATCGACCACGGGGGGTCCAGGAGGATGCGGAGGAGGAATGCGCCGCTGGCCCGCGGCCCTTCGAGTAACCCTGAGAGTGCGTCCACCCGCGCAAGACTAGACGACTGGACATGGATGCTGGCACCTCAACCATGGACCGTCCAGATTCCTGACGTTCAGACTTCAGGCATGACAACTGACAAGCACACGACGTTGGTTCTCGGCGGTACCGGCCGGGTCGGCCGCCGGGTAGTGAAGGGGCTCACGGACCGGGGTGTGGACGTCCGCGTCGCCTCCCGCACCGGTTCGCCCGCGTTCGACTGGGAGGACCCCTCGACCTGGGCCGGCGTCTTCACCGGTGTCCAGTCCGCCTACCTGATGTACTACCCCGAGGTCGAGTGGCCCGGTGCCGCCGACGCGATCGGTACGGTGGCCCGGCTGGCGGTCGACGCCGGGGTGCAGCGCCTGGTCCTGCTGTCCGCCCGCAACCAGGAGGAGGCCGTCCGCTGCGAGGAGGCCGTGACCAGCCTTCCGGTCGAGTGGACGATCGTCGCCCCGGCCTCCTTCAACCAGAACTTCGACGAGGGCGTGTTCCTCGAGCCGCTGCGCCAGGGCGTGCTGGCCCTTCCCGCGGGTGACAACGCCGACCCGTTCGTCGACGCCAACGACATCGCCGATGTCGCGGTGGCGGCGCTGACCGAGTCCGGCCACGCGGGCCAGCGCTACGAGCTGACCGGTCCGCGCCTGTGGACCTTCGCCGAAGGCGTGGCGGAGATCGCCCGGGCGACGGGCCGCACCCTGCGCTACGAGCCGATCACCCGGGAGCAGTTCGCCGACGCCATCGTCGCCGACGGCGCCCCGCGCGATTTCGCCGACCCGCTGGCCACGCTCATCTCGGAGTTCTTCGACGGCCGCAACAGCTCGCTGGCCGACGGAGTCGAGCGCGCCCTGCACCGCAAGCCGCGCGACTTCGCGGACTGGGTGGCCGAGATCGCCCCGACCGGCGTGTGGAACGCCTCCTAAGCAGGCGGTTGCACCGGGTGCCCGGTCTGAGCACGGGGCGAGGGAGTCCCGGTCGTGCGCCACGGCGCACCGCGGACTCCCCCGCCCGTGCCCTCTCCCCCGCACGGCACCCTTCGCGAAACCATCCGGATCCCGGGAGAGACGATGCAGAACCACGCAACCGCGCAACCGTACGGGGGCCGCTCGTGAGCCGCCTCCGCCCAACGGGCGTCCTCGTCGCCGCCACCCTCACCTCGGGACTGACCGCGGGGCTGTTCGCATCGGTCTCGTACGCGATCACGCCGGCGCTGGCCCGCAGCGACGACCGGACCTTCGTCGAGGTCATGCAGAACATCAACGAGGTGATCCTCAACCCGGTGTTCGTGCCCGTTTTCCTCGGCGGGCTGGCCTGCTCCGTCGTGGCGGCGGTCACGCACCGGCGCTCCGCCGACAAGGCATTGCGCGCCTGGGTCCTCGCCGGGGCCGCCGGCTACCTGGCGATGTTCGCGGTCACCGCCGGCGTCCACGTCCCCCTGAACTACGAACTGGCCGCGGCGGGCGACCCGGCCCGCATCCAGGACCTCGCGGGCCTGCGCGAGGCCGTCGAGGACAAGTGGGTGGCGTGGAACACCGTGCGCGCCCTGGCCAACACGGCGTCCTTCGCCGCCTTCTCCTGGGCCCTGGTGCTGCTCGGCCGCTCGAAGGCCCGCTCCGCCGCCCCCGAGCTCCGCGAGCGCGTCCCGGCGTCCTGACCACCCGTCGCGGCGGGGTGCGGGGGCGGTCCTTGCGGTGATGTTGCGGGGGCGCCCCCACGATGCCGGAGATGAAACTCACCCGGCTCTGGACATCGTTCGCCCGGCAGGTGGACGCCCGCCCCCACGCCACGGCTCTCGTGGCGAGGGGCCGGCACATCTCCTACGGCGAACTGGCCGACCTCGTCACCGAGGCCTCGGCCCGCCTCGAACGGCTCGACACGACCGGCGGCGAACCGATCGGCGTGCCCGCAACCAAGACCCCCCGGACCATCGCACTCGTGCTGGCCTGCCTGCGGGCGGGCCTCCCGGTGGTCCTTCCCTCGGCCACGCTGCCCGACGCCACGCTGCAACGCCTCCTGGCCCGGGCCGGCTGCCGGCACGTCCTGCGTGCCGACGACCCCGGCCCCGCCCGCACCGGCGCGGCGCCCGCCCCCGCCACCCCCGCCCGGGCCGGCGCCGCGCCGGCTCCCCGCGGCCCTCACGACCCCAACGACATCGCCTTCGTACTGACGACGTCGGGGTCGACGGGACTGCCCAAGCTGGTGCCGCTCACCGCGGGCGCCTTCGAGCGCTTCGCCGACTGGGCCGCCGAGCGGTTCGACCTGGGCCCGGGGGCCGCCACCCTCAACTACGCCCCGCTCAACTTCGACCTCTGCTTCCTCGACGTCTGGGCCACGCTCCACCACGGCGGCCAGGTCGTCCTGGTCGACCCGGACGCCGCCACCAACGGGCGCCACCTGCTCGACGCCATCGACGACAACGCCGTGACCGTCGTACAGGCCGTGCCGATGGCCCACCAGCTGCTGGCCGACGCCGCGGACGACGCGGGCCGGCGGCTCGCGTCGGTGCGCCACGCCCTGTTCACCGGCGACCACATGCCCGCCCGGTGCCTGGCCCGGCTGCCCGCCGTGTTCCCCAACGGCCGCTTCTACAACGTCTACGGCTGCACGGAGACGAACGACAGCTTCGTGCACGAGGTGGACCGGGACGCGCTGCCGGCCGACGGGGTCCCGCTCGGCACCGCGCTGCCCGGCGTCGAGGCGTTCGTCCTCGACGAGGACGGCGCCGTGGTCACCGGTCCGGGACGGGGCGAGCTGGTCGTCGCCACGCCGTTCCAGTCCGCCGGCTACCTCGGCACCGACCCGGCCGCGCCCAGCCCGTTCGTGGACACCCCGGCCGCCCTTCCGCCGGGCGCCGCGGCCCGCTTCTACCGCACCGGCGACCTCGTGCGCCGCGACGGCGCCGGCGTCCTGCACCTGGAAGGGCGCAACGACTTCCAGGTGAAGGTGCGCGGCACGCGGGTGAACACCGCGGTCGTCGAGCAGGTGCTGCTCGACCACGAGGAGGTGGCCGAGGCCGTGGTCCTCGCCGTCCCCGACCCCGTCGCGGGCCATCTGCTGCACGCGGTCCTGCGCCGGGTGCCGGGGGCGGGCGTGGGGACGCTCGGCCTGCGCCAGCACTGCGCCCGCCACCTGCCCACGGCAGCCATCCCCTCGACCCTGCGCCTGTCCGAGACCGCCTTGCCCCGCACGTCCACCGGCAAGGTCGACCGCCAGGCCCTCGACCGGATTCTCAGGTCGCCTCGCCCCGAGGCGACCGCCGTCAGAAAGGAACCCGCACGATGAAGAACGAGGCCCCGATCAAGAGCTTCCTGATCCAGGAGTTCATCCCCGACGTCCAGGCGTCGGAGCTCGCCACCGACTACGACCTGCTGGCCAACGGGGTCGTCGACAGCCTCGGGCTGCTCAAGCTCATCGCCTGGGTCGAGACCGAGTTCGACGTCGTCGTCGACGACGCGGCCCTCGACCCGGACAACTTCCGTTCCATCGACGCCATCGACGCCTTCGTGGCGCGGGCTTCGGTGCCGGCCGAGGCGAGCTGACCGGTGCACGACGCATTCGCCGCCCTGCGGGCCGGCCGCCCGGTCGACACCGCGACGTGGTCGTCGTTCTGGGACGAGCTGAGCGCCGGCACGCTGGACGCCGGCGAGCCGGCGGCGCTGATGGCGGCGCTCGACCTCGACGCGGTCGCCCCCCAGACGTTCACCAGCCTGGTGCGGTCGCTGCGCGCGCGCCGCACCGGGCCGGTGCGCCCCTTCCCGGGGGCGGTCAACGTGGTCGGCACGGGCGGCGGCGCATCGACGTTCAACGTGTCCACCGCCGCCGCCTTCGTCGCCGCCGCGCTCGGGGCGCGCATCGTGAAGACCGGGTCGCGGGCGCACGCCGGCAAGTACGGCTCGGTCGACCTGCTCGACCGGCTCGGCGTGCCGCTCACGAAGTCGTACGAGGACACGGCGGCCTCGCTGGCCCGTCACGGCATCGCCTTCGCCGGCTACTTCGTGTACCCGGTGGAGCTGACCGTGCTGGCCCGGCGCGTCATGCCGGTGCCCATGCGGACCTACGGACGGGTGCTGAACGTGCTGGGCCCGTTCCTGCCGGCGCTGCCGGGCACGCGCCAGCTCACGGGGCTGTCGAGCCCCGCGCTGCTGCCGCTGGCCCGTTCCCTGGCGGAGGCGGTCGAGGACCGCGAGGTCTGGCTGTGCACGAACGACATCGGCGCCGACGAGCTGATCGGCTTCGCCGACAACCTCGTGCACCGGGGTACGGGCGGGCCTGTCCGGCTGAACCCGGACAGCCTGGGCACCGCCGACGGCACCCTGGCGGACCTGGCTGCGGTGTCCGAACCCGAGCGGGTCGTCGAGCACTTCCTGGACGTCGTATCGGGGCGGGCGGGCGAGGTGGCGACCCAGACCGTCGCCCTCAACGCCGCCGCCCTGGTGATCGCGGCCGAACGCGAGTCGCGGTGGCGGCCCGCCATGGCCTCGGCGATGGCGGCGATGCGGGACGGCGCGGTGCGCGACCTGGTCGACGCCGTACGGGCCGGTGCGCAGGCGCCGGCGGTGCTGGTGGGCGAGGGGGCCTGCGGTGCTGGTGGGCGAGGGGGCCTCCGGTGACTGACCTGTTCCCCCGCCCGCCGGGCCTGGCCCTGTTCCTCAACGCGGGCGACCCGCCGTTCGACGTGCTCGACGACATCGCCGACATGCTGGACGAGCACGAGGTCGACGTCCTCGAACTGGGCGTGCCGTTCCCCGACTCGATCAGCGACGGGCCGGTGATCCGGCGGTCCGCCGACCGGGCGCTCGCGGCCGGGACGGGCCTGGAGGACGCCCTCGCCTTCGTCGAGCGCTCCCGCGGCCGCCACCGCCACCTGCGGGTGGTCGTCCTCGCCGACTGGGCGCACACGGTCCGCCCCCGTTCGATGGCGGAGGTCGTCACGGCCATCGCCGGGTCCGGGGCGGCCGGGGCGCTGCTGCACGGTGCGCCGCCCCGGGTCCGCCCGGACTTCTACGACCGGGCCGCGGCGGCCGGGCTGCCCGTGGTCACCACCTGCTACGCGTCCTCGCCGCCGGCTGTCGTGGCCGAGGCCGCGGCGCACGCCTCGGCGTACGTGTACCTGGTGACGCACTACGGTGCCAGCGGCGCGGGCCCGGCGCCCGACGCGGACGCGCTCCGTGGCCCCGTCGACGCGCTGCGGGCGCTGACCGACGCGCCGATCGCCGCCGGTTTCGGGGTGCGCACGGCGGCCGATGTCGCCCGGGTGCACGCGGCCGGCGCGGACGCGGCGGTCGTCGGCAGCACCGTCGTGGCCCGCGCGGAGGCCTCGCTGGCCGGGGGCGGCGATGTCGTCGCCGACCTCTCCGTTCTCGTCGCCGGCCTGCGTCCCCACCACCTTTCCCACCGCGTGCCCCCGTCGCTGTGACGGGGGCCGGTTTCCCACCCCTTGAGTTTCCCCACCCCTTGAGAGGAGCGATCCGATGATCGTGCGCAACCTGGAGAACGTCACCACCGTCGACTGGGGCAACGGCCTGAGCCGCCGCTTCCTGCTGGCGTCCGACGGGCTCGGCTACTCCGTCACCGACACCACGGTGCGTGCCGGTACGAAGTCCCTCCTGGAGTACCGCCGCCACCTGGAGGCCTGCTACTGCATCGACGGCGCCGGCGAGGTCATCGCCCCCGACGGCACCTCGTACCGGATCACCCCGGGCACGCTCTACGCGCTCGACCAGCACGAGGCGCACCACCTCATCGCCGACCCGGACACCGACCTGCGCCTGGTGTGCGTGTTCTCGCCGGCCCTGCGGGGCGACGAGCAGCACAGCCTCGACGCCTCCAGCGCTTCCGCGTACTAAGGGATCAAGGACAAGGGACACGGACATGCGTACCTGGGACGAAGATCAGCTCGCACTGCGCGAGGGCATGGAGCGGTGGTGCCGCGACCTTGCCGAAGACCAGCACGACAGCGCCGAGACCGGGTTCCCGTGGGACGCATGGAAGCTCCTCCGTTCCTCGGGAGTGCTCGGCCTGCCGTTCGACCCCGACCGGGGCGGGGCCGGCGTCGACCTGCTCACGACCATGTTCGTGCTGGAGGCCCTGGGCAAGGGGTGCCGCGACGGGGGCCTGAGCTTCTCCGCCGCCACCACCATGTGCAGTACGGGGGTCGCGCTCCAGCACTTCGGGACCGACGAGCAGAAGGACCGGTACCTGCCCCGGGTGTGCTCGGGCGACCTGATCGGCGCCCACGCCATCAGCGAGCCCGACACGGGGTCGGACGCCCTGAGCATGCGGACGAGCGCCGTCCGCGACGGCGACCACTTCGTGCTGAACGGCAGCAAGAGCTTCGTGACCAACGGGCCGATCGCCGACGTGGTCGTGGTCTACGCCCGCACCCGGCCCGAGGGCGGGCCGCTCGGCATCACCGCCTTCCTGGTCGACACGGACACCCCCGGCTTCTCCGCCGGCCGGCCGCTCAAGAAGATGGGCCTCACGTCCTCGCCGATGAGCGAGCTGTACTTCGACGACGTGCGGGTGCCCGCCGACCGGGCCATCGGCGGCATCGGGCGGGGTTACCTGCTGCTCGAGCACGTCATGAAGTGGGAGATCCTCTGCTCCTTCGTCATCAACGTCGGGGAGATGCAGCACCGGTACGAGCGCTGCCTCGAATACGCCCGCACGCGCACCCAGTTCGGCAAGCCGATCGGCTCGTACCAGGCGATCTCCCACAAGCTGGTCGACATGCGCATCCGCGTCGAGACGGCGCGCCGCTGGCTGTACGACACCGCCGAGCGGCTCGTCGCCGGCGAGAACGTCACGATGGACGTGGCGATCAGCAAGCTGCTGACCAGTGAGGCCAACGTGGCCTCGGGGCTGGCGGCCATCCAGGTCTTCGGCGGCAACGGCTACATGTCGGAGTACGGCCTCGACCGTGAGCTGGCCAACGCCGTGGGCAGCACCATCTACTCGGGCACGACGGAGATCCAGTACAACCGGATCTCCTCGCTGCTGGGGCTGTGACCGTGCTGCTCAAGGTGTGCGGCGCGACCAGCCGCGAGGACATCGCCCTGCTCGGGGCCGCGGGAGCCGACCTGATCGGCCTGTGGCACGGGGTCCCGGGCGGCCCCGCCGACCTGCCGGCCGGCCGCTTCGCCGAACTGGCCGAGGCCTGCCGGACCCTGGAGCTGACCGCGGCGCGGCCGGCGCCGGAGCCGATGATGGTCACGTTCCTGCGGGATCCGGCCGCGATCCTGGACGCCGCCCGCGCGGCCGGGGTGCGCTGGCTCCAACTGCACGGCTACCAGCCGCCGGCCGTGGTGGCGGCGCTCAAGCGGGGCCGGCCCGAGGTCACCGTGGTCAAGGTCCTGCACGTCACCGGCGACGCCTGTGTCGAGCGCCCGCTGCTGGCCTCGTACGAGCGGGCGGGGACCGATGTGTTCCTGTTCGACGCCACGAGCGCCCAGGGGCGGGTCGGGAGCACGGGCCTGTCGCTGGAACCCGATGTGGTGATCGACCTGGCGGAGTCGGTCACGCGGCCGTTCCTGCTCGCCGGGGGCATCTCGGCCGGCAACCGGCTGCGCTACGAGAAGGTCGCCGCCCACCCGCAGTTCGCCGGAGTCGACGTGGACACGGCGGCGCGGGACGCTTCGGGCGCGTTCTGCGCCGAGAGCGTCGCGGGCATCCGTCGGCAGTGGAGTGCCGTCCCCGACGTGGAGGAGGTCGTCTGATGGCGCCGTCGTTCATGGACGCCCTGCTGGGCGCCGACCTTCCGGTGATCATGGAGCTGAAGCCCCGTTCGGCCGACGGCGAGGACCTGTTCCGCGACCGGTCGCCCGCCGAGATCGTGGCCCGCTACGAGGCCGCCGGGGCGCCGTGCCTGTCGGTGGTCACCGGCCGCTGGTTCGGGGGTGACGCGGGCCTGCTGGCCGAGGTGACCGGGCTCACCGAACTGCCCGTCCTGCAGAAGGACTTCATCACCAACCCCGGCCAGCTGCGGGCGGCCGTCGAACTCGGCGCGTCCGCGGTGCTGCTGACGGCGGCGCTGCTGCCGAAGGCCGCGCTGGCCCGGCTGGCCGAGGGGGCGCTGGCGCTCGGTTTGACCCCGTTCATCGAGGTGGCCGGCCCGGCCGAGATCGAGGCCCTGCCGTCCTGCGAGGGGTGTGTGGTGGCCGTCAACAACAAGGACATCCGCGTGCGTGAGCGCGGGGACGCGGACCTCGGCCGCAGCACCCGGCTGCTGCCGGCCGTCCGGCTGACGGGGTCGCCGTGTCCCGTCAGCGCCAGTGGCATCGACGACCCTCGGGTGGCAGCCGGGCTGCTCACCGCCGGTTTCGCCGGACTGCTGGTCGGGACGGGCCTGTTGCGGGCCAACCGTCTCGAGTCGTGGTGCGAGGAGCTGGACGGCCTGCGTCGTGTGTCGGCCGTGCCCCGTCCAGTGGGCTGAGCGAGAGCTCCTCCCACTCGACGGCGAAGGGGACGCCCAGCTCGTTGGCTGCGGCGATCACCCGGGCGGCGAGGTCGTTGGCCTCGAGGTAGCGTCTTCGTACGACCAGCGCCCGGGCGACCCGCAGGGGCCGCTCCTGGTCGTACGGGTCGAGCTCCATGGCCGACTCGACGCGTTCCATCGCCTCTTCCATGTCGCCCTCTTCCAGGGCGGCCGTCAGCACGACGTCGATCAGGCCGAGCACCCGCTGGCGGACGACCTCCCGGCGCTGGGCGATGCGGTCGTCGTAGAGGTCGTCGGGCAGTAACGGCCCGGCGAAGGCGGCGACGGCGACGCGGGCGCGGGAGATGCGCTCGTTGTCCTGGGTGGCGGCGACGGCCCGGGCCAGGTCCTCGAAGGTGTGCAGGTCGACCTTGCACGAGGACAGGCACAGCAGTTGGCCCCGGCGGTTGACGAGCGAGCCGTAGGTGGCGCGGGCGCGGGTCACGACGTTCTTCAGGCGGCGCTGGCCTACCCCCGGCATCTCGCCGGGCCACAGCATCTCGACCATGGTCTCGACGCGGACGGACCCGCCGGCGAGCACGAGGTGCTTGACCAGCTGGCTGGCCCGGCCCGAGCCGTGGAGCACGGCGTGGCCCTGGCGGACCTCGAAGCCGCCGAGCACCCGCACCTCGTAGCCGGCGCCGCTGGTCAGGGCGCCGGTGACGACGGCCGGGGGCAGCCGGATGGCCGACCGCAGGACGCCGACGACGCGGCGCTCACGGCGGTCGAGCAGGTCGGGGTGGCCGAGGCTGGCGGCCCGGTCGAGGGCGATCAGCAGGCGCTGGTCGGCGGCGTCGATGTGGCCGGCGGCGTGGCGGACGTAGCCCGTCAGCAGTTCGGCCTTCCAGCGCAGGCAGGGCGCGATCTCGCCGTTCTCGAGCATGCGTTGCAGGACCACGGCCGCCTCGGGCTCGCCCCGGCGGGCGCCGATGAACGCCTCGGTCAGTGCCAGGGTCACCGGGTCCTCGACGCGGTGCTCGCGGGCGGCGGCGAGCAGCCGGGCCGAGGCGGCGTCGGCGCCCACCACGGCGCAGGCGTCGGCGGCCTCGCACAGGAACCGCAGTCCGCCGCTGTCGCGGATCATCATCTGGCCGAGGTGGGCCTCGGCCCGGGCCAGTTGTTCGAGGACTCCGGACATGTCCTGGTCGTTGGCGGCCACGATGAGGCGGGTCCAGGCGGCGTGGCCGGCCACCCAGTCGATGCGCAGTAGTTCGGCGAGGCGCATGGCGTCGTCGAGGATGGCGAGCGGCCGCTCGGCCTCGCCGCCGAGCGCCAGCAGCCGGGCCTCCATGACCAGGCACAGCATGCGGTCGAACTGGGTGTCGCTGGTGGCACCGAGCCGGCGCAGCAGTACGGCGCCCTCGCCGGTCTTGCCGAGGGCGGCCAGGACCTGGGTGGCGAGGCCCCGCTGGACCGCGGCGACGCGGGCGGGCTCGCCCAGTTCGCCCCAGGTGATGGCGGCCTGGCGCATGGCGTTCTCGGCCCGGTGCAGGCTCGGGCCGTCGGGGCGGTCGGACAGGGCCACGCCCAGCGCTTCCAGCAGGCTGGCCTGGGCGCGGGTGCCTTCGGCGGTCCCTTCGAGGAGGCGCTCGACCTGGGCGAGCACGCCGGGGTCGCGCAGCAGCGCCCGCTGGATCAGCCATTCGCTCTCGACTTCGACGGCGAGGTCGTCGTCGTTGTTCTGCTCGCGTACGACGCGCAGGGCGCGGCCGATGACCTCGCGTTCCTCGGCGAGCTGGCCGACGTTGCGGTGGGTGCGGGCCAGGTGCAGCAGTACCTGGGGCGCGGCTTCGGCCGCGGGCCCGAGGCGGGCCATCAGGTGGATGAACTCGACCGGGTCGAGCTGGTTGATGCGCGAGGTGGGCAGTTTGGCTATGAGCGTGGCCGCCTGCTCGGGGTCGCCGCTGTCGGCGAGCAGGCTGGCCGCGGCCAGTTCGGCGCCCTGGGAGGTCAGCAGCGGGGCGGCCCGCTGGGCGATGGCCGGGTCGAGCGGTGCGATCGCGGCCAGTGTCTCCTTCGACTCGCTGCACAGCCGTGACCAGCCGTCGGCGCCGACGGCGAACGGGATGCCGGCCCGGATGAGGCGGCGCAGCAGGCCCGGCTGGCCCAGCCCTTCGACGAGGCTGTCGTTGACCATCGGGAAGGCGGCCACCTGGGTCAGCAGGTAGCGGTCGGCGGGGTCGAGGTCGGCGGCGTAGTGGTCCATGAGCTGGCGGATCAGGCCGGGGTGGCGGAGCAGTACGGTGGCGGCCGCCATGCGGTCGGCGGACCGGGCGAGCCGGCGCAGCATCACGAGCAGCAGCGCCACCCAGCCGCCCGATAGGTCGTGCAGGGTGGCGGCGAGCCGTTCGCCGTCCTCGTCTCCGAGCTCGATGCGGGCGAGGGCGGTGGCCTCTTCCTGGGTGAGGCGCAGGTCCTGGGTGTTGAAGCGTTCGGCGGTGCCCCAGAACTCCATGGCCGCGAGGGGCGCCGGCAGCAGCCGGCTGCTGACGATGACGCGCAGGGGCGGTGTGCCGTCCTTGGCCAGGTCGGCCAGCCAGGACGCGGCGTCGTCGGTGAGGGCCTCGGCGTTGTCGACGACCAGGAGGCCCGGGCCCGTCGACGCGGCCAGCAGTTCGGCGACCCGGCCGGCGGCCGCGGTGCGCGGCCAGCCGGCGGGCTGGCCGGCCGCGTCGACGATCGCCGAGGTCAGTTCGTCGACCGTGACCGGGTGGTCGCGCGGCAGCCGCACTTCGACGCCGCCGCCGGCGCGGGCCCGCACCTGCCCGATCAGGGCGCTCTTGCCGAATCCGCCACCCGCTTCGACGAGGACCGAATGCCTCGCGTTGAGCATGTCTTCCACCAACCGCTGACGCGGGACGAAAGGCGCGCGAGCCATCCGAGGCTGTCCCCATTCTCATGCCAGCTGAACCGGCGACCCCGGGACCCCCACCGTCATGCCCGTTTGGTCGGGTTGTAGGTTAACACGAACTCATGGATGACGAACCGTCACCCTGAGTGAATATGCGGGGAGTTGCGCGGGCCCGCCACCTGCCGCTGCCGGGAGGTGATGTGGCGGCGGCGGGCGTCGCTCACCTGTTCGTCGACCACCTGGCGGACGACGTCGTGGCGGAACTCGTAGACCGCCGGCCGGTCGGGGTGCTGGGAGCCCTCGGCGAGGATTCCGACCTGCAGCAACGTCTCGAGCGCGTCCAGGGCGGCCAGCACGTCCAGGCCCGCGGCGCCCGCCGCCGCGTCGAAGGCGACGGACGGGCCGGTGACGGCCGCGACCTGGAGCAGCCGGGTGGCGTCGTGGCCGATGGCGGCCTGCTTGGCCGCCACCAGCCGGGCGACGGCCGGGGGGACCGCGTACAGACCGGCGGGGTGCCGGAGCATCTCCAGGAGCATGAACGGGTTTCCGCCGCTGCGGCTGTACGCGCGGCGGACCAGGCGGGCGGCGGTGGATTCGGTGCCGGCGGCGGTGGCGCCGGGGCGGGTGGTTGCGGCTCTGGTTGTGGTGGTTGTGCGGGTGGGGGTGGGGGTGGTGCCGGTGATCAGGTCGTGCATGAGCGTGCGGGTGGCGGCGAGGTCGAGGCCGCCGAGGACCACCTCGGCCCCGTCGCCGTCGTGCTCGAACCGGAGCATCGCCTCGTCCAGGCCGGTCCGTACGCGGCGCTGGGCGGAGGTCGGCAGGTCGTTCCTGGCCGCGACGACGATGCACAGCCGGGCCTCGGCGGTCGTGCGCAGCAGGTGCCGGACCAGCTCCACGGTCTGCGGGTCGGCCCAGTGGGCGTCGTCGATGAGGACGGCGCAGGGCCGCTCGCTCGCCGCGACCAGCAGCAGCTGGGTCAACGCCGCGAACAAGACCGGCTGTTCGGGCAGTTCGCCGGGCGCGCACGGCCCCCCGAGCGAGGGGAGCAGCAGGCGCAGCGGGCCCCGGGCCGAGGGGCAGACGGCGTCGAGCGGGTCGTCGGGCGAGGAGGCGACGTAGCTGTCCAGGGCCTCCACGAGCGGCTGGTACGGGACCATCGCGTTCTCGTCGCACCGGCCGACGAGCAGCAGCCCGCCCTCGGCGGCCATCGCCGCGCCCGCCTCGCGCAGCAGCCGCGTCTTGCCGATGCCCGACTCTCCCGTGACCAGGACGAACTGCCGGCGCCCGCGCGCGGCCCGGGCCCAGGCTCCGGCCAGCGTCGCCATCTCCTGCCGGCGGCCCGTGAAGGGGACCGGGCGGTGTCCGGCGGCGGGTCCGGCGCCGGGCGCGCCCGACGGGGAGGCGGGGGACGACGGGCCGAGGAGTGCCAGGTAGGCGGCCTCGGTCTCGGGCGACGGGTCGACGCCCAGCTCTTCGGCGAGGTACCGGCGCAGCCGCTGGTAGGCCCGCAGAGCCTCGCCCCGGTTCCCCATGGCCTCGCGCACCGCCATCAGGCAGCGGTGGGCGCTTTCGCGTTCGGGTGCCCGGGCCGTCGCCTCTTCGGCGAGGAGCGCGGCCCGCGCGTGGTCCCCCGAGCCCAGCGCGGCCCGGCTGGCGATCTCCAGGGCGGTGACCAGGTACTCGGTGAGGCGCTCGCGCCATCCGGCGATCCAGTCGCCCTCGTGCTCGGACAGGAACGGCAGGCGCAGCCGGTCCGCGGCCCGGGTGGCCAGCCGGGCGGCCGTGGTCACGTCGCCGGTGTTGAAGGCCTCCTGGGCCGCGGTGACCGACCGGGTCGCGTCCTCCACGTCGACCAGTACGTCCTCGCGCAGCGCGAGCACGTAGCGCCCGCCCAGTTTGGCCAGCGGGTTCGTCGACTCGGCCGGCAGCGGCGCCATGAAGGTGCGCAGCCGGCTGACGAGTGTGCGCAGGGCCGATGCCCAGGTGGGCGGGAGCTCCCCCGGCCAGATCACGTCGGCCAGCTCGTCCCGCGTCACGCCCTCGGGGCCGGCGAGCACGAGGCGTGCGAACGCCACCCGGGCCTGTGCGCTCTGGAGGTGGTGCACGGTGCCGGCGCAGCGCACGGCCATCGGCCCCAGTATTTCGATCTCGGTGTCCATCAAACTTGTCCCCCTGCAAGTGCTGTGTGGGGGTAAGAGTCCGGCCATGTGGTACCAGCCGGGTGCCGGGGCCGGGCCCCCGCACGTGGGACCGCGCTGGTATCGCCGGCCCGTACGCTTGCGCGCCCGTTGCGCTCCTGGGGCGACGATCCTGGCGCCGACCAGTGCGAACGCGTCCGCCGCGGCCGGCGGGCCGCTTGAGCCGCGGTCGCGTTCCCGTGCAGTCGGGCTTGCGAATCGCTTGCGCCGGTACTCGTACGGTGCGGCCCACAGGCCGATCACAACTACCAGGAGTCGCCATGCTGCTTCCCTCGCTCGAAGTGTCCGTCGAACGGTTGATGGCCGTGAGCCGGGTCGAGGGGTTCGACCCTGACACCCCGCTGACCACGTCCGGCGTCGACTCGCTCGACCTCATGGAGTGGGTCTACGACATGCAGGAGCGGTACCCGGACCTGGGCGTGGACGAGTCGATCGTCGAGAGCATCAACGACACCGTCACCTTCCGGAGCATCCACCAGCAGTTGCTGGCCGCCCACGACGTCGCCCCGGTCGCCTCCGCGACCGGCGGCGAGTGACCGCGGAGCCGCGGGTGTCGGGCATCGGCATCATCGGGTGGGGCAAGTACCTGCCCGAGGGAAGGCTCACCAACGCGGACCTCTCCGCACGGCTGGGCGTGGACGACGACTGGATCGTGCGGCGTACGGGCATCCGGGAGCGGCGGATCGTCGGGCCGGGCGAGACCACCGCCTCGCTGGCGGTCGAGGCGGGCCGGCGGGCACTGGAGCACGCCGGGCTGCGCCCCGACCAGATCTCGCACCTCATCCTCGCCTCGGGCACCCCCGAGCAGCTGTCGCCGGCGACGTCCGCGTTCGTGCAGAACGAGCTGGGCACGGCGGGCGGCGCCCACGACGTGAACGCCGAATGCGCCGGCTTCGCCTACGGTTTCGTGGTCGCGGCCGGGCTGATGGCGATCGACCCCCGCCCGATCCTCCTGATCGGCACGGACACGCATTCGCTCGTCGTCGACCCCGAGGACCGGGACCTGGGCGTGCTGATCGGCGACGGGGCCGGGGCGGTCGTCCTGGCGCCCCACGACCGCAGCTGGCTGCAGGCGTGGGACATGGGCTGCGACGGCACCAAGGTCGACAGCCTCAAGATCCCGGCCGGTGGCAGCAGGCTGCCGGCCAGCGAGGCGACGCTGCGCGACAAGCAGCACTACGCGCAGATCAAGGGCAACGAGATCTACCTCAACGCCGTCCGCTTCACGGTCGGTTCGGTGAAGCGGACGCTCGAATCGGCGAACCTCAAGGCCGAGGACATCGACCACCTGCTGCCGCACCAGGCCAATATGCGCATCATCGACTCGATCCTCGAGCGCAGCAACGTGCCCCGGGAGCGGTTGATCACGAACATCGAGTACTACGGCAACACGGGTGCGGCCTCGATGCCCATCGCCCTCGCCGAGGCGCTCGACGCCGGGCGCATCAAGCGGGGCGACCGCGTGATGTTCGCGGCGTTCGGTGCCGGCATGGTGTGGCTCACCGCGCTGATCGAGTGGGGTGCGGGCGAACCGACGGAGTGGGCGTCATGACCGGGACCGCAGCGGAAGCCCGCCCCCTCTCGGCGCCGCGCCCGGAGAAGCCGGTCGCCCTGGTGACCGGCGCGTCCGGGGGCTTCGGCGCCGCCGTGGCCGTCGAGCTCGACCGGCTCGGGTGCCGCGTCGCCCTCCACTACAACCGCGCCGAGGACGGTGCCCGCGAGGTCAGCGAGCGCCTCACGAACGACTCGATCGTCGTCCAGGCCGACGTGGGCGACTGGGAATCGGTCGGCGCCATGCACCGCCGGGTCGTCGAGGAGCTGGGCGAGGTCGACATCCTCGTCAGCAACGCGGCCGTCCGCAAGGACGCGCTGCTGATGAGCCAGTCGCCGGAGGTGTGGAGCGAGGTCGTCCAGACCAACCTGGTCGGCACCTTCCACGTGTGCCGTGCCGTGCTGCCGTCGATGTTCAAACGGCGGTGGGGGCGGATCATCAACGTGGTGTCGCCGTCGGCCCTGGTCGCCACGTCCGGCCAGACCGCCTACGCCGCCTCCAAGTCCGGGGTGATCGCGCTCACGCGCACCCTGGCCACCGAGTGCGGCCGGCGCGGGGTGACGGTGAACGCCGTCTCGCCCGGGTTCATGGAGACGCGGATGACGGCGAACGCCACGGAGAAGTTCCGCCAGAGCCTCGCCGCCAACCTGCCGGTGCCGCGGCTGACCACCCCCGAGGAGGTCGCGCCCGCGATCGGTGTCTTCCTGGACAACGGCTACATCACCGGGCAGGTGCTCAGCGTCGACGGCGGGATCTCGCTCACCTGACACCTGACACCTGACACCTGAGGGGCAACCGGCCACCATCCGGCCACCCGGCCACCACTCGGCCATCCGGCCACCCGACCGTGCGGGAGGACAGCGACATGACGGTCACTGGCAAGACAGTCAGCGGGACGGCGGTCGTCGGGACGCCGGTCACCGGGACGGCGGTCACCGGCCTCCCGCCGGGGGCGGCTGCTCCCCGGCTGCTGTGCTGGGCGGGGGCGGACCCGGCGGGTGAACGCGCCGCCCGTGCCCGGGTCGTCGACGCGCTGCGCTCCGGGGTTCCGGTACCGCCTCCGGTTCCGGGGCCGGTGCGCGGTGCGGTGGTCACCACGGCGGCCCGCGCCCTCGACGACCTCGCGGCCGCCCCGGTGCGGCAGGTCCCGGCGGGCGGGCCCCGGCCCGTCGTCCTGCTGCTGCCCGGGCAGGGGTCCCAGCACCACGGGATGGCGACCGGGCTGTACCGCGACGAACCCGTGTTCCGGGCGGGCGTCGACGAGGTCCTGGGGGCGTGGGGGGCCGAGGGCGAGGCGATCCGCGCCGACTGGCTCTCCGCCGTCGCCGGTGCGGCCATCCCGATCGACGACGGGCGCCGTGCCCAGCCGCTGCTGTTCGCCGTCGACCACGGGCTGGGGCGACTGCTGCTGAGCTGGGGCGTCACGCCGGCCGAGGCCCTGGGGCACAGTGCGGGCGAGGTCGTGGCGGCGACCCTGGCCGGGGTGTTCAGCGTCGCGGAGGCCGTCGCGCTGGTGCGCGGCCGGGTGCGTGCCGCCGCACGGATCCCGGCCGGCGGGATGCTCGCCGTGGCGGCGTCCGCCGAGGAGCTCGGCCCGTACCTGTCCGGGCAGGTCGCGGTGGCGGCCGTGAACGCCGTACGGCGCACGATGCTGGCCGGGCCGCGCGCCGAACTGGCCGTCGTGGCGGCCCGCCTCGCCTCCGACGGGGTGACGCTCCGGCCGGTCCCGGCCACCACTCCTTTCCACAGCCCGGCGATGGAACCGGCCGTCGCCGCGGCCGAGTTGGCCTTCGACGCGCTGCCGCGGCCGCCGCGGTTCCCCGTACGGTCCGGCTACACCGGGCGGCTGCTCACGGCCGAGGAGGCGGGCTCGGCGCGGTTCTGGGCCCGGCAGATAGCCGACCCCGTCCACTTCGGGCCCGCGCTGACCGCGCTGCTCGACGACGGGGACCGGCTGCTCGTCGAGTGCGGGCCGGGCCGCGTCCTGGCCTCCCTGGCCGTGCGGCAGCGTGCGGTGCGCGGCGGGGGGAGCGCGGTGCTGTCGATGCTGCCGGGCGACCGGTCGGACCGGTCGGACCGGTTCGGGGCCGAGTACTCCGACCGGTTCGCCGTTCTCGAGACTTCCGCGGCCCTGTGGTGCGAGGGGCACGACCTCGTACGCGACGTACCCGACGCACTAGACGTACGCGCAGACCTCTGACCGGGCGTGGGTTTCTCGCGCGGACACCGCAGCCCGTCGCCCTCGTCCTGACCGGCCCTCGGCCGCCGCCGCAGCACCACCCGGACCGGGAGCGGCGGCGGCATATCGGGGTTGAGGACGACGATGCTGCGTACGGCTCGCGTCCCGGTGATCTCCCGGGCCGCGGTGAGGATGCGGTCGGTGGCGAGGCGGAGCTGGGTCCGGTAGGCCCCGGAGTCGGGCCACAGGGTCAGCACCCTGGTGCGGGGGTTGTAGGCGGTGACCGTGACGTGCTCGGCGAGGGTGGGGGCGACGGCGGCCGCGATGGCGGGCCACTGACCGAGCACGCTCGCCCCGACGGCGGCCAGCTCCCACACGCGGTCGGCGAACAACTGCTCGGTGACGACACCCAGTGCGGCCGGCTCCCTGCCGTCGCGGGGGCCGGGCCGGGCGCCGGTCCGTAAGCCGGGCCGGGACGTACGGGCACGGGGCGTACGGGATTCGCCGGCGCGGTCGCCGCGCATGCGGGCGGCGGCGCGGGCGGCCTGGAGGGCCATGCGGGCCATGTCCGTGCCGAAGCCGGGCGTGCGGGACGAAGTACCGGCAGTGTTCGGGGTGTTGGGGCTGATGGTCATGGTGGGGCGCCTCCTACCGGCTGCCGAGGGTGGTCCGGGGACTGTGGGCGAGCCTCATCAGCTGCTCGGCCCGGTGGACCAGGTCCGCGCCGTAGAGCCGCTCGGCCATGGGGCGTCCCATCAGGTGCACCGCGTTGACGACCGTGGACGGATCGCCCGCCAGCAGCTGCCGCTCCACCAGCGCGCGGCCCTCGGCGAGCTCCTCCCGGTCCAGGTCCTCCCACCGGATGGACGTGTACTGGGGCTGCGGAACGCCATCGTCCGCGCCGCCGGGCGAGGTGTGACCGGCGGGTCGGAACGCCGTCGCGTACGCGTCGATGACGTGCTGTCGGACCGCGGGGTCGGACGGGGCCTGCCAGTCGCCGTCGAAGGCCTCGCGCTGGTGGCGGACGTACGGGACGCGGTGACGGCGCATCGCCTCCTGGGACCTGCGCCAGTCCTCCACCAACGAATTCCGCTTCTCGGGGGTGGAGAGCGCCGCCTCCGCACCGGCCAGCAGCGTGGCGAGCAGCCCGGAGGCCCGGTGGACGTGGCCGATCGCCGTACCGCCGCGGAAGTACAGCCAGGCCAGGACGTCGACGACCGACCATCCGGCATCGGCGACATGGCGGGCCACCCAGGCGATACGGCGGACCGAGCAGCCGCGCAGCCAGGTCACCTGTGCGATCAGCTGCACCGCCAAGCGCAGACGGGTGCCGAAGCGGTTCAGCCTGCGGCTCTTCTCAGGGGGAGGGAAAGTACCGGCCGCAGAAGAACTCTGCGGGTAGCGCCCAAGAGAATGGGGCTCACGGCCCGCGCGACGGCGCTCGCCGGCAGCCTGCTTCCGCTCGGTCTTCCGATTCGGCTTCCGGTTCGGCTTCCGATTCGGCTTCCGATTCGGCTTCGCCGCCGCACGGGCGGCTCCCACCGCCTGTGCCCGGCCGGCCTCGGTCACCCCGCACACCCGGGCGTGGTAGCCGCTGCCGACCAGCCGGTGCCCCATCGCCGCGTCGTAGACCGGGGGGATGACCGCGCCGTAGATCGTGGCCGTCGCCGTGTACGCGCGCCCCGGCAGGCGGAGGTTTCGCTTCGAGCCGTGCCGTACCCACACCAGGGCGCCGAGCTCGCGCAGGTACCGTACGTGGCGTTTGACCGTCGCGCGCGACAGGCCGGTTCGCGCCACCGTGCCGTCCAGGTCGTACAGGACCAGGCTCAGCGAGAAGTCCATCCGGGACGCCAGGTCCTCGGCCACCTTCACCGTCGAGGGGCCCGCCTGCGGGTGCGGACCCGCACCCACCAGCCACACCACCGACCGCAGCCACGCCCGCGGTTCGGCCCGCCGCGACCCGGTGCGCTCGACGGACTGCGCGTCGCCCCTTACCTGCGTGAACTCCGTGAACACCGTCCCCGCGGAGACGTCCACGGGAGGTAAGGCGTCCCATAGAAAGGTAAAGGAGTTCCGCTTTTCGGGTAGGGATCCCGCCATGCGCGGAGCGCGATCGGCTCGAACAGGAGCGAAACGGACAGCAACCGGGTTTTCAGAGGACACAACATCGGGCACTATGACGAGTACCGACCTTCCAGATGGATCAGCAAAGACGGACCCCTTGGCCGGGGCCCTGAATTCGTTGGCTCGTGTGGGGGACGGCACAACTGCGCGAGCCCCTTGGCCGGGGCTGACGCAGGAACAGCAAGTAAGACGGCCCTGATGAGGGGCCGGATCGATGAAAGCGGCTTGATGAGCCGCGGCTCGGAACCGGTTGCAGCCGATGTCCGAGCGGACCGCCCTGGTGATGCATCAGGCGGTACACGGGCCGCGCGAGTCCAGAGGATGGCGAGTCCTCACCGGAGCGCGCGGCTGATGGCCGGCTAGGTCATCCCGACCCCCTTGAATCCGAAGGCGGCGTCGGCATGCCCGGAGACGACCCGCGCGCCGCGCCGAGATCGGTGACCTGCGCGGCTTCGGGGTGCTTCTCGGCGAGCCGCTGGAGAAGGCGGGCGTACGCATCGCGCCACGGGCGCCGCGGCTCGGTCTGCCCGCCTTCCCAGCGCAGGATCGTCAGCGGCTTCACGTGCAGGGCGTCGGCCAGCTGGCGCTGCGTCAGATCGTCCGCGAGGCGCAGCTGCCGTCGTACGGCGGGAAGGGGAAGGTCCGGTTCACGATCGACCAGAGCGTCAACTGACGCATTGAGATCCAAATCTGACACGGAGAAACCTCCCCCTCCAGTGATGATGTTCCGAAAGATACCTCAACTCGTGATCTCCGACACCACTGAAATCGGGTGTTCACGAACAGGCCCGGATGGGCACGCGTGTGACCCCTCAGGAGGTCAGCTGTAATAGGTGTCGAACGAGGCTACCCACAGTGCCGACAACGGCAGAACGGTCAGCTGCACGGCCGCCGTGGTCCAGCACCGCGCGAGGATCGCGGCGGAGGCGCTCCACAGGGCGGCGGTGCGCAGCAGGTCCACGGCTCCCGCCTGGTAGCCCTCTCCGTCGGGGTCCATCATGCCGGGGTAGCCCATCCACGCTTCGGTGAAGACGCCGTCCGAGCCGAGCAGCACGACCCCCGACAGCAGCCACAGGTCGGCCAGCAGCACCGCCACGGCGAGGGCCTTGTCGAAGCGCAGGTACGCGGGGGGCGGGACCAGCAGCCGGACGAACGGGTGCCCGTGATCCCGTACCCACCGCTGACGCCGGCTCTGCCACAGCACGGAGGAGGCGTACCCGAGCCCGGCGAGAGCCGCGGCCCAGCCGCCCAGGAAGATCAGCGCGAAGAGCAAGATCATGAAACCCATGCCCCACCAGATGCCCCCACCCACCGGACCGGTTCCCTCCGCCCGTGACGGGCGCTTCGGGCGGGCCTGCGCCAATCCCGGCGTCCGTCGACGTGACCGTCGGCGCCCTGGCCTGCGTCGGCGTAGAGCGGGATCGTGGTCACCTGGGCGTCGCGACGCTTTCCCTGCCGGTCGGGCGGGTGCTCGGGCCCCTGACCCCGGTGGGGCCATGCCTCACCCAGCCGGGGGGAGGGCGCCCTTTTTGCGGGCTTCGGCGATCCAGCGGCCTGCCGTTGCCTCCGATCGGGCCCAGCGGCTGGCGATGGCGCGGCGGGGTGGGATGTTGCGTTCGGTTGCCCACTGGTAGACCTCGGCGACCTTCGCGACGTGGTCGTCGCCCCCGCCGTAGGGGCGGCCCTCGGTCGCGGGGGCCGGTTGTACCTGGTCGGCGATGTCCGCCGCCCTGGCCTCGGCCGCCACGCGCAGGAGGCGGTCCAGGGGCAGGCGGCGCAGCCAGGTCGCGCTCACCGGCTGGTCGTCCGGGGCTTTGACGTAGAAGCCGTTCGGTTTCGTGCCGCCCGCGGGGAAGCCGATGATGAAGCTGTGGCCCTCGTAGCCGGGGAAGTCCTCCACGGTGACCCCGCTTCCGCCGTTCTTGATCCTCATGCGCTGCCTGCTCTCGCCCTCGCTCCGGCTTCTGATCGCACGCTTGTGAGACAGGCGCGCAAGTTGATCGCGCCTATGTCATCATGACGCGGCCCCTGCCGCACCGCCGCATCGCTGTGGCCCGGGTACTCCATCGTTCCTAAGGATTGCCCAGTCATGTCCGGATACCCGCAGCAGCCCCAGCCGCAGTACCCCGCCCCGAAGCCGGGGATGAGCACCGGCAAGAAGGTCGCGCTGGGCTGCGGCATCCCCGCCGTGCTCGGGCTGCTCCTGCTCGGCGGCTGCACCCTCCTCGTCGGAGAGGCCGCCGAGGAGGTCGGCAAGGAGCTCGACAAGTCGTACGACAGTGCGCAGGTCAACCCCTCGGGCGGCAGCGACGCGAAGAAGGGCGAGCCGGACATCACCAAGGACGCGAAGGTGACGTCCTGTGCGGTGAAGACCGGCGACTACGACCTGAAGGAGCTCGACGTGAAGGTCGAGTACACCAACAGCGGTGACCGCCGGTACAGCTACCTCGTCGAGGGCGAGGTGCTGGTCAACGGCGAGAAGAAGGAAGACCTCCTGTCGACCGCCCAGAACCTGGCCCCCGGCCAGAAGTACACGGACGACAACGCCGGCGCCCTCGCGTTCAACACCGCGAAGGCGGCCAAGGCCTCCGACAAGATCGAGTGCAAGATCCTCAAGGTCTCGCGCAACGCCCTCTGACCGGCGGACGAGCGCCGACGGGGCTCCTCCGTCGGCGCTCCCGCCGTCGTCTCAGGACCAGTGCGTCGTCGTGGCGTGGAGGGTGCCGAGCAGGGTGAGGGCCTGGGCGCTCGGGGATTCGGGGGCGGCCTGGTAGACGATGAGTTGCTGGCCGGGGACCTCGCGTACGTCGAAGGACTGGTACGTGAGGGTCAGCGGGCCGACGTCCGGGTGGAGGCAGTGCTTCGCGTCCGAGGTCTTGCCCCGTACGGCGTGGGTGTTCCACAGGCGGGTGAAGTCCGCGCTGTGGGCGGTGAGTTCTCGGATGAGGGTGCGTAGGCGCGGGTTGTCGGGCTCGAGGCCTGCCGTTTGGCGCAGGTGGGCCACGACGGCCTGCGCCGTGTCGGTCCAGCGGGTGTGGAAGCGGCGTCCCGCCGGGTCGAGGAAGGCCATGCGGGCCAGGTTGTCCGCGGTCTCGAAGGGCGAGTACAGGGCTTCGGCGAGGGCGTTCGCCGCGAGGACGTCCAGGGACCGGTTGACGACGAACGCCGGGGCGGCCGGGTAGGCGTCGAGCAGCTGGCGCAGGGCGGGCGTGATCTCGTCCGGGGTGGCGGGCGCGGGCGGGACGGGCGGGGCCGTCCCGGCCAGCCGGTACAGGTGCGCGCAGGCGTCGGGGTCCAGGCGCAGGGCGCGGGCGAGGGCTTCGAGCACCTGCGCCGAGGGGTGGCGTTCGCGGCCCTGTTCCAGACGCGTGTACTAGTCCGCGTTCATGTCGGCCAGGACCGCGACCTCTTCGCGGCGCAGTCCGGGGACCCTGCGCACGCCGTGGCCGGGCATGCCGACGTCTTGGGGGCGCAGGGCGGCTCGGCGGGCGCGGAGGAAGTCTCCCAGCTGGTTGTCGGGCATGCGGGTCAGGCTAGGCGACCGTTTCGGGTGCTGCCTGGGTGTGGTGCACCCAGGCAGCAGCCGTCCTGGTCGGTGCGTCGCGGGCTGCCCAGACTCGGTGCTGCGAGCGGGGCGTACTCGAACTCATCTTGTCCCGCCGCCTTTTGACCGAGAGGGACAGCAGGGATGACAGACGCACAGGCACAGGCACAGGCACAGGCATACGCAGGCGCAGACGCGGGCAAGGTCGTGGCGGTCACCGGGGCGAGCAGCGGGATCGGGGAGGCGACCGCCCGCCGGCTCGCCGCCGACGGGCACCGGGTGTTCCTCGGGGCGCGCCGCACCGAGCGTCTCGACGCGCTGGCCGGCGAGATCACCGCCGGCGGGGGCAGCGCGGCGTACCGACGGCTGGACGTCACCGACGCCGCCGACGTGAACGCCTTCGTGGCCGCCGCCCGCGAGCGCTACGGACGGGTGGACGTGATGGTCAACAACGCGGGCGTGATGCCGCTCTCGCCGCTGGACGCGCTGCGGGTCGAGGAGTGGGACCGGACGATCGACGTGAACGTACGGGGTGTGCTGTACGGGATCGCCGCCGCCCTGCCCGTAATGCGGGCCCAGGGCGCCGGGCACTTCGTGAACGTCGCCTCCGTCGGCGCGTACGAGGTCTCGCCGACGGCCGCCGTGTACTGCGCGAGCAAGTTCGCCGTGCGGGCGATCTCGGAGGGGCTGCGGCAGGAGTCCCCGGACGGCAGCATCCGCGTCACGCTCGTCTCCCCGGGCGTGACCGAGTCCGAACTCGCCGACGGGATCGCGGACCCCGCCGCCAGGGAGGCCATGAAGGCCTACCGGGCGGTCGCGCTGCCCGCTGCCGCCATCGCGGCGGCCATCGCGTACGCCGTTTCCCAGCCCGCGCAGGTCGATGTCAACGAGATCGTGGTCCGGCCCGCCGGGAGTGCCCAGTGAACGGCCACACCGCTACGGAAGGCAGTGACGTGACCCGTGACATGACCCGTACGGCCTATGCCGCCGACGACTTCGCCGGTCTGGTGCGCAGGGTGCGGACCCTGGAGGACAAGGAGGCCCTGCGTGCGCTGATGATGCGCGGGTGGCGGGCGCTGGACCTGGGGGACTGGCAGGGCTGGGCCGGCTGCTGGGCCGAGGACGGGGTGCTGGAGTTCGGGCCGTGGGGGACGATCCGCGGGCGGGAAGCGATCCGGGCCAAGGTGGCGGATGCGGAAGCCGCGTACCCGGCCATGCAGCACCACATCCTCAACACGCACTTCGAGGTGTCGGGCGACCGGGCCACCGGCATCGGCTACATGTGGTTCGTGACCGATCCCGCGCCCGGGACGGCCGCCTCCCCGTATGCCATGGGCGGGCCGTACGACTGGGAGTTCCGCCGGGAGGCGGGGGGCTGGGTGCTGGTCCGGCAGACGCTGGGCGTCTGGTGGACCGAGGGCGAGGAGCCTCTCTTCGGCGGTGTGCGGGAATGAGCCGAGTCGTACGCCCCCGGTTGTAGTCGGGTGCTTCCTCTGGGGGTACGGGGAAGCAACTCCTGGTGGGACGACTCAGGCGGTGGGCGGCGGTTACGTTGGCGCCCGTTGCGCAACCAACGGAGGATCGCCGTTATGCAGACCCGTTCAGCTGATGACGTGCGCAGGCGAGTGGGGTGGCGGATATCCGGGATATCCCGGATATCCGTCGCCCTGGTCGCGGTGACCGCGCTCCTGGGGGCCGCGCCCCGGGAGGCCGCGGCCGTGGGGCCTCCCGGGGCCGTGGCTCCGCCCGTTCCCGTTCTGTCGTGGGGGCCGTGTGACGGTGCGGCGGACGGGTTCGAGTGTGCGACCGCCCGGGTGCCGCTGGACTACCGCGAGCCGACCGGGCGGACGATCCCGATCGCGGTCACCCGGCGGCTCGCGGCCGACCGCACGCAGCGCACCGGTGTGCTGCTGCTGCATCCCGGCGGACCGGGGAACTCCGGGGTGGACTTCGCCCGTAACAGCTACGAGGCGCTGCCCGCCTCCCTGCGCGACGCCTTCGACGTCGTCGGGTACGACATGCGCGGGGTGAAGCGCAGCGGGCAGGTGGAGTGCTGGAACGACCAGGAGTACACCGCCGCCGTCGACTCCGCGCGCGGTGTTCCCGGGCCGGGCGCGCTGCAGGGTGCCATCCGGCAGGGGCTGGAGTTCGCCACCGCCTGCCGGGAGCGGGCCGGTGACCTGGTGCCGTTCGTCGGCACCGGCTCGAACGCCAAGGACATCGACCTGCTGCGGCAGGCCCTGGGCGAGGAGACGCTGTCGTTCTACGGGCGTTCCTTCGGGAGCTACGTCGGCACCGTCTACGCCGCGCAGTTCCCGCGGCGCGTACGGGCCATGGTCCTGGACGGGGGCTACGATCCGCGGCGCTACGCCGACGTGCCGTACGCCTACGACGGGCCGCAGTTCGTGGCCCTGGACGCGGCGGTCGGGCGGTTCCTGGACTGGTGTGCGCGGGAGGCGGCCGCGTGCGGGTTCGGGGAGGGGCGGCCGCGGCAGGCGTTCGAGCAGCTCAAGCGGGCGCTGGACGCCGACCCCGTGATCACCGCGAGCGGGCGTCCGGCGACCGGGTACACCCTCGCCTACCGCCTGATGTTCAACATCAACGCGGGCAAGGTGATCTGGCCCGAGCTGGGGCAGGCGCTGCGGGCGGCGCAGGCACGGCAGGCGACGTTCCTGCTGTCTCCGCCCTCGCCGGCGTCCTTCGACTTCCTCAGCGTCAATCTGGCCGTCGAGTGCGCCGACCGGGCGTATCCGACCGACCGGGTGCTGCTGGGCGGGCTGGTCGGCGCCCATGTCGCCACCGCTCCGCTGCTGGGCGCCCCCATCGGCTTCGGGCCGCCGACGTACGACCACAACCACGCCCCGGCCTGCGCGCAGTGGCAGGCGGAGCGGCCGAGCCGGTACGAGGGCTCCTACCGGGCGGCGGGCTCCGCCCCGATCCTGGTGCTCGGCACGACGGGCGACCCGGACACCCCGTACCAGGACTCCGTGGCGCTCGCCGGGACGCTGGAGAACGGCCGGCTGCTGACCTTCGCCGCCGAGGGCCACACGGCGTACAACCGGAGCGCGTGCGTCAGCGCCTTGGTCACGGACTACCTGGCCGGCCTGGCCCTGCCCCCGCGGAGCACCGTCTGCGCGGACGAGCCCCCGCCGGGCTCGGTAGCCCTGCGCACGACGGACCTCACGGTCGACGAGACCCGCGACGTGATCCCGACCTTGCGCTGAGCGGCGCCGGCTACTGAACGGGGCCGCGGCCGAACTCCGGCCGCGGCCCCGCGCTCGTGTCGGGCTCCGCCGTGGGGATTGCGGCCTCGGCGGCGGCCTTGTCGAGGATGTGGCCGATCTCGGCGGCGATCGCCCGCGCCTCGGCGGGATCGGTGACGCGCGCCGCGCGGGCCTCCAGGCTGCGCAGGAGCGCGGCGAGGTAGGGGTGGCGTTCGATCGCCACGTACAGGGCCCACTGCCGCAGGAAACGGCGCATCGGCGCAGCACTGAACTGCTCCCGAGCGCGGGCGACAGCAGTAGCCCGTTCAGCGTCGAAGGTCGGCACGGCGTCCGGGGCGATCCGAGCCAGGGCGGCCCGCAGATCTTCCGCGGTCGCGGCCGGCTGGGGGACGCTGCCGCCGGGGGAAGGTTCAGGAGCGGTGCTCACGCCGCCTCCACTTCGTCGGTTGCCGTGGCACGCCGGTGAGCTGCCGCCAAGGTCGAAACGTGTTGGCGGGACCAGCCGACACGGGCCGCGACGGCGCTTCTCCTTCCCTGTTCCGGGATCGGGCGCTGCGCCAAGCCCGCGGCCTCTGCCGGGCCTGATGCCCGAGCCCCGGACGGCCGGGGCTCGGTCGTCAGGTCTACGGGTGTCCTGTGAGGGAGCGCAGGCGGCGGTGTTCGAGGGCGGTGGCGAGGGCGTAGGCGCCGCCGCCTGCGAGGGCGAGGGTCCAGAAGAAGGCGGGGGCGTCGAGCCAGAGCGCCGCGGTGGAGGTCAGGGCCAGCCGGACGCCGAGGCCGTAGTGCAGCACGTTCCGGCGTACGGCGCCCTCGGCGATGTAGAGCAGGCCGACGATGAGGCCGGATCCGGCGGGCCACAGGACCGACTGGAGTTCCGGCGCGTCGAGTACGGACGTCAGGCCGGTGATCGCGAGGAACAGGGCGGTGAACCCGGCGATCCAGGCGGCGCCGAGGAGTCGGGCGGAGAGGACCTCCGAGGTGGTGGCCCCGTGCTGGGCCCGGAGCGCGGCGAGGGTGGCCAGGACGGTGCCGGCGGCGAGGCCGGCCCCGAGAAGGGTCATGGGGAGCCAGCCGGGGAGGCCGAGCGGCCGACCAGGACGCTCGCTCCGAGGACGTCGGCGAGGTAGCTGCCGTCGGCGCTGATCCGCGACAGCCACAGCAGTCCGGCGGCTTCGACGACCAGGGCCGCGGTCACCGTCGCGGTGGGGCCGATGCGCCGGGAGATACGGGGCCCCGCGACGGCTCCGAGCATGTTGGCCACGGCGAGGGGGAGCTGGCCGGCGCCGGTGGCGAGCGGGCTCATGCCGAGCACTTGTTGCTGGTAGAGGGGGAGGAAGAAGAACAGCGCGATCCATACCGAACCCAGGAGCGCCATCAGCAGGTTGCCCGCGGCGACGCGGCCGGTGGCGAACAGCCTCGGCGGTATCAGGGCGTCCGGTCGGCGGCGCTCGATGAGGGCGAAGGCGGCGAGCAGCACGGCGGCCGCGATGAGGGCGCCGAGTACCCCGGGGTCCGTCCAGCCGGCGCCGCGTGCGCTGGTCAGTGCCCAGACCAGGCAGGTCAGGGCGAGGGTGACGGTCGCAGTGCCGAGCAAGTCGAAGCGGCCGTGCTCGCGGCCGGCGGCCCGGGGTACGAGCGCCGCCACGGCGGTGAGGACGAGCACGGCCCCGAGGGCGGTGATGTGGAAGACCCAGGGCCAGCCCCAGGCCTGGGTGAGAACGCCGCCCAGCAGGACGCCGGCCGCGCCGCCCGCGCCGGAGACCGCTCCCCACACCCCCAACGCCCTGCCGCGGGAGGGGCCGGGCGGGAACAGGTCCATGGTCAGGGCGAGCGCGGCCGGGGCGATGGCGGCCGCTCCCAGGCCCTGCACGGCGCGGGCGGCGACCAGTACGCCCGGGGAGGGGGCCAGTCCCGCCGCCAGGGAGGCTGCCGCGAACACGGCGAGGCCCGCGATCAGCAACCGGCGCCGGCCCAGCAGGTCGGCCGCCCGGCCCCCGGCCAGCAGCAGCGCCCCGAACGCCAGACCGTAGGCATTGACCACCCACGCGGTGCCACGGTCCGACAGGCCCACCCCGGCCCGGATCTGAGGCAGCGCCACGTTCACGATCGAAGTGGCCAGCATGACGGTGAACTGCGCCGCGGCCAGCGCCGCGAGCGCGGCCCCGGGGGCGGGGTGGGGCGGCCGGGCGGGACAAGGCGGCCTGCTTGTCCTTCGTACGTCCAAGGTTCATGGCGCACAGACTCGTGTCGGGCGGTGCCCACGTTCCATGGCCGGCGGAGGCGGGGACTGTCCACTGCTGTCCGCGCCTGTCCACTCGGCTCGGTCACGTCGCGATCGTGCACGGGAGTTCCGTGCGGCAGGGCCTCCGGGGCACAACTCGACCTAAAGCGGGCCGAATTGGGATGGCCAGAACCCGCTCTCGGTGAGTGAACAGACGGCTACCTATTGGTAACTTGCGCAAGTCGATCAAGGTCGGAGGCGTGGTCGGCCACGCTCCTGCCCGACTCGGCCCCTGTCCTGCCCTGCCCTGCCCAGTCAAGGAACCACATTGGCACGCACTGCCCGTACGACGGCCCTCGCCTCCGCCCCGGCCCTCGCACTCGGTCTCTCCCTCCTCGCCGCCGCTCCCGCCTCCGCCGCGGACGCGCCCACCCCCCACCTGGACTCGGTCGAGCAGACCCTGCGTCAGGTCTCGCCGGGCCTGGAGGGTTCGGTGTGGGAGCGCACCTCCGGCAACCGGCTCGGGTCCTCCGCGCCCGGGGGCGCCGACTGGCTGCTCCAGACGCCCGGCTGCTGGGGCGACGCCGCGTGCGCCGACCGGCCCGGGACGCGCAGGCTCCTGGAGAAGATGCGCCAGGACATCGCCGGGGCCCGGCAGACCGTGGACATATCGACGCTGGCGCCCTTCCCCAACGGCGGCTACCAGGACGCGATCGTCGCGGGCCTCAGGGAGTCCGCCCAGAAGGGCAACCGGCTCAAGGTGCGCATCATGGTGGGCGCCGCGCCCATCTACCACTCCACCGTGATCCCCTCGTCCTACCGGGACGAGCTGCTCACGAAGCTCGGCCCGGCCGCCGCGGCCAACATCACCCTGAACGTGGCCTCGATGACCACCTCGAAGACCGCGTTCTCCTGGAACCACTCCAAACTGGTCGTCGTGGACGGCGGTTCGGTCATCACCGGCGGCATCAACAGCTGGAAGGACGACTACCTGGAGACCACCCACCCGGTCGCCGACGTCGACCTCGCGCTGTCCGGGCCCGCCGCGGGCTCCGCCGGCCGCTACCTGGACACCCTGTGGGACTGGACCTGCCGCAACAAGAGCAGCTGGAGCTCGGTGTGGTTCGCGGCCTCGCCCGGCGCGGACTGCATGCCCTCCCTGCCCCGGCCCGCCTCCCCGGAGGGCGGCGGGAACGTGCCCGCGCTCGCCGTCGGCGGCCTCGGCGTGGGCATCCGACAGAACGACCCCGCCTCCTCCTTCCGCCCGGTGCTGCCCACGGCCGGCGACACCAAGTGCGGGGTCGGGCTGCCGGACAGGACCAACGCGGACCGGGACTACGACACCGTCAACCCGGAGGAGAGCGCCCTGCGCGCCCTGGTCTCCAGCGCGACCTCGCACATCGAGATCTCCCAGCAGGACATCCACGCCACCTGCCCGCCGCTGCCCCGCTACGACGTACGCCTCTACGACGCCCTCGCCGCGAAGCTCGTCGCCGGAGTGAAGGTCCGCATCGTCGTGAGCGACCCGGCGAACCGCGGCACGATCGGCAGCGGAGGCTACTCGCAGATCAAGTCGCTCTCCGAGGTCAGCGACGCCCTGCGCGGCCGGGTGGCGGCCCTGACCGGTGACGGCGGCCGGGCGCGGACCGCCCTGTGCGAGAACCTCCAACTGGCCACGTTCCGCGCCTCCGACGCGCCGACCTGGGCCGACGGCATGCCGTACGCCCAGCACCACAAGCTGGTCTCGGTCGACGGATCGGCCTTCTACATCGGCTCCAAGAACCTGTACCCGTCCTGGCTCCAGGACTTCGGGTACATCGTCGAGAGCCCGGCCGCGGCCGCACAGCTGAAGAGCGACCTGCTGGACCCGCAGTGGCGCTACTCGCAGGCCACCGCGACGTACGACCACACCCGCGGCCTCTGCCAGGACTGACGGCCGGCACGGGGCCGCCCTCCGCGCTCTACGCGGCGGCGTACCCGCCGGAGACCTGGTTCTGGCTGGCGATCGAGAAGGCGGTGGAGCGCTCGGACATCCCGTGGACGCACATCCGGCCGTCGGCCGTCATGGGCGCCGTCATCGAGGGGACCTACCCGGCGACGGGGTCGGACTGGCCTGAGAGCATCGCCGGCGCCCTCGGCCGTGACATCGGCACGGCCGAGCTGGCACCGGACGAGAGCCGGGCTCGGTGGCTTGCCCCGCTGGTCCGAGCTTCCGCCGCGCGCCGGACGGGGGTCAACGGGCCCGGCCCGCCGCGGACAAGAGGTGTGAACGCGAAGGGCCCGGTGTGAACGCGGCCGGACGGGGCCGGGCAGTGCGAGCGCGGGGCACGGCACGCGCGTCCGCAGGTGGCGAGTGAATGTTCCTCACCACGTGACGCGGCCCCGGGCCCGCTCTCCGAGGGAAGAGCGGGCCCGGGGCCGGGGTCGGCCGGTGCGCGGGCGCACCCGGGGGTCAGAGGCGCGGCAGCAGCGAGCGGCAGAAGGCGAACGGCATCCACGGGGCCGCGGCCGAGGAGAACGCGGCCGTCGCGGAGGCGAGGGCTCCGGGGCGGTGGGCGCGGACCCGGCCGGCCGCGGCGAGTTCCGTGAAGGTGACCCCGCCGAGGTAGGCCGACCCGAGGGCGGCGGCGTCCAGCGTGAGGTCGGGGGCGTCGTGGGTGCGGGTGCACACGGCCCCCTCGCCGTCCCCCGTGAGCCGCCAGCGGCCCTGGTTCCAGGGTGCGAATCCGTCCCCGACCTCCAGCACCATGTCGATCGGCGCGGCGTACGTGCGCGCGCACAGGGCCCGGGGGACGTCCACCAGGCGGACGTACAGGCTGTCCAGGACCGTGGGGGTGCAGTGGCGTACGTCCGACACCATGTGGAGGAGGGCTTCGTCGGCGGGGCGGTTCGGGGCGATGACGCGCGAGGTGAGGTCGGTCTCCAGGATGAACCGCCACAGGGCCGCGTACGCGCGGGGGTCTTCGGCCTCGATGTCCCGGACCCGGACGGTGCCCTCGGCCGTGTTCGTCCTGGACCACTCGACAGCGACCGAATAGCGGGCGTATCCGGCGACCTTGCCGTCCACGCGGGCGATGACGCACTCCACCGGGGCGGAGCTCTCCCGCCAGGCCGGCGGGTCGAGGAGCGGCACGAGTTCCCAGCCGTTCTCGCGCGCCATCATCCCGGGGCGCTGCGGCAACAGGCGGGCGTAGAGCTCCTCGCACGCGTCGAGGGCCTTGTACGGGTCCTCCAGGGACAGGTGGACCTCGTCGCTGTCGACGGGCGGCGTGGCGAGGCGGACGCGACGCGACGCGATGTCGAGGGAGAGCTGACGGGCCGCCATGCCGTAGCCGAACCGTCCGTAGATCGGGGCTTCGGAGGCGGTCAGGACGGCGAGCGGCTCGCCCGCGCGCTGGAGCGAGTCGAGCTGTTGCCGCATCAGGGCGGTGAGGACGCCGCGGCGTCGGCGGACCGCCTGGACGCTGACCATGCTCACGCCGGCGGTGTCCACGATCCGTCCGCCGGGGACGGACATGCGGAAGGAGAAGGTTCCCGCGGTGCCCACGATGGCGCTGCGGTCGCGCACGACCAGGCAGCGCCGCGGCTCTCCGAGGCTCCCCCACAGGGCGGTGACCTCGTCGGGTTCGGGCTCGTGGAAGGCGCCGAGCACGGCCGCGTAGAAGGGCTGCCACTGGTCGGGGGGCAGGGCCTGCACGTCCCAGTCGGGCAGCGGGCAGCCGTGCGTGACGAGTTCGCCGGTGGGTGACATCTTCGGCACCTTCCTGATCTTCCGGTGGTTTCCGCCCATCTCTAGCAACCGGAATCAGGTGTTCAAAGGGGGCGGGACAGCTTCACGCCACCCGACCATGCCATGGATTGCGCCAGAACAACTCCAACCCACCCTGGATATCGAAGAAACAACGGCCGGTTCAACCATTGATTCAGGGTGGGGGTGGGCTGGTTCTTTGGCCTGAAGTGCGCCGGACGCTCAGATGACCACGACCGCCTCGGGACCGGAGTCCGGCTCGAAGCGGATGAGGACCGACTTGTACGCCGGGGTGTTGCTGATGTCCGACGTGTGGTCGAGCGGAACCAGGACCGTGGCCTCCGGCATGTAGGCGGCGGCGCAGCCGCGCGCGGTCGGGTAGGCGACGACCTTGAAGTGGGCGGCCCTGCGCACGCGGCCGTCGTGGACTCCTCGGTAGCGGTCGTCGAGGCCGTAGATGGTGGTGTTGTACTGGTCGTGGGAGGCCTCCTCCACGCGGGCGTACGGCTCCTTCCGCTCAACCGGCTGGGCGGGCTGTGGCGGGAACACCGGGGCGAGGCGGTGATCCTCGTGGTCACGGCGGGCGCGATCGCGACGGTGGGCATGTTCGAGGGGGTCCTCGCGGGCCTGGCCCTGTTGGTGGCCCACTGCGCCTGGCGGAATTCAACGAAGGACGGACCAATTCTAGGACCAGCAGCCTTGCTGGAGGCCGTCCAAAGGACCCCGCGCGAGGGACCAACGCCCAGGCCGAAGGTGTGTGGCCCGCTGCCCGAGGCCACGTAGTTCTTCCACGCCCGCCGGCCCGGGTGCCGCGGTGCTTCTGCCCCATGGTGCGGCGCCTGAACCTGACCGCTGGACGGCTGCACGCCACCGCCGCCTCGCTGTCGGCCGTGGGGTGCGGGCCTGCGGAGGAAGGCCGGTTCAGCCGGCCAGGCTCAGGCTGCGCTTGGACACGGGGAAATCGAAGTAGGTGTCGGGGAAGGGTTCGCCGCGCAGGGTGTAGTGCCACCACTCCTCCGGCAGGTTCTTGAAGCCCGCCGATTCGAGGGTGCTCTTCAGGAGGAGTCGGTTGGCCTTCTGCTCCCCCTGGATCCGGGGGTCGAGGGTATGGGAGAGGGTGTCGAAGCAGTCGTAGCCGGTGCCCATGTCCACGGAGTTGTCCGGCGCGCGGTCCTTCTGGGCGGCGTAGCAGGGGATGAGCGGCCGGTCCGGATCGTAGGGCGGGACGGGACGGGCGGGGAGCTTGACCAAGGTCAGGTCCACGGTGCTGCCCCTGCTGTGGCCGGACCGCTCGGCGATGTAGCCGTCTTCGAACAGGCGGCTCTTGTCGACCCGCGGGTAGAACTCGTCCTTCATTGTCTGGTCGTCGAGGTCTTTGGCCCACGCGACGAAGTGGTCGACAGAGCGTTGCGGCCGGTAGCAGTCGTAGACCTTGAGGGAATAGCCCTGGAGCAGCAGGGAGCGCTGGGCGCGTTGCAGGGCATGAGCCGCCGGTCGGGTGAGGATGCAGGTCGGCTGGAGGTAACCGTTGATCGGCTCGCCGACGAAGTTGTTCGGCGTGTGGTAGCGGATCTCCTGGCGGATGGTCGGGTCGACGTCGCTGAGCGCGACGAACCCCCTGGCTGGTTTGGGAACCGTCACTGGTGTGGACGCAGGATCGGACGGGGGCGCGGCGGCGGACACGCCGACGACGACGGCAGCGGACAGGACTGCCGCACGTACGGTACGAGCGAGGACGGACATCCTCCCATTGAGCCCGCCGCCACACGGCCCTGGCCAGTCGTCTTTCGGTGACACGCTGCGGGATGTGGCGAATTCGCGTGTGTCGGCAGTCCCTGGCGGCTCCAGGAGCTCGGTGGAAACGTCGCCGTACCGGATTCCGGGCAGGGGCCGCTGTCCCATCGGCGGGTCGCTGTCAGGCGTGATTCGCGCTCAGTGCCTGCCACTGCTCCCAGGTCGTGTTCCAGTCTGCGTAGCCATTGCCCGCACCTCCCAGAGGGCCGGTGGCGTCCTTGCCCTGGATGGTGACGACATCACCCAACTGAGAGTTTTCAAACAACCATTTGGCGTTGGTATCGGACATGCCGACACAGCCCGCGCTGGTGTTTTTCTTCCCCAGGTCACCCTTCTCTTCCGCCCAGGGCGCGGCATGGAGATAGCCTCCGGTGTCGGTGAAACGCATGGCCCACTGCACCAGGGTGTCGTACTCCTTCGGACCGCCCACCGACTCCGATGTCATCCGGACCTCCTTCTCCCGGGTCTTGACAACGAATATCCCTGGGCGTGACGCGCGGTCCTTGACAGGCTCGCCACCAGTCATCGGGAACGTCTTCACCTTCCGACCGTCCTGGGTCACGGTGAGAGTGTGCTTGTCCAGATCGGCCAGCATCCGCTGGTCGCGGCCGATGGTGAAGGCGCGGTCGAGGGTGCGGGTGAAATGCCCGTCGCCAGGGTCCACCACCGTGAGGTCTCCCTGCACCCGGACCTTGGTGCCCGGCTTCCAGTAGTCCTTGGGGCGCCAGTCCAGACGGTCGTAGCCGGTGGGAGTCTTGACCCAGCCCCAGGAGCCTTCGGTGTTGTTGTCGGTGGTCACAGTAGTGGTCACAGTAAGGGCCTTCTCCACAACGGCCTTGTTCTTCACAGGCTTGCGGAACTCGAGGGACACCGGGTGGCCCACACCAACCGTTTTCCCGTTGCCAGGGGTCAGGTCGAAGTCAAGTTCCGGACCGGTGGTGACCTTGGCAGGCGCGCTCGGCTGCGGGCTCGCGCCAGATGTGGCCCCCTTCGCCTTTCCCTCGTCCCCGGCACCGGTTCCCGCATCACCGCCTCCGCCCCGGCAACCCGCCAGGAGCAGTGCCGCCGCGGCCACGACGGCAGCGGACGCACGGACGGACGCACGAGAGCGGTGAACGCAGGAGCGGCGGACATGGCGGGAGATGCTTCGCCATGCTGCCGGCCGGCAAGGAGATCACCCTCACCAATCACGACGCCACGGCAAACATCGGGGTGCATCCCCCCTCTAGAGGGGGGATGCACCGCGTTTCAGATGACCACGACCGCCTCGGGACCGGAGTCCGGCTCGAAGCGGATGAGGACCGACTTGTACGCCGGGGTGTTGCTGATGTCCGACGTGTGGTCGAGCGGAACCAGGACCGTGGCCTCCGGCATGTAGGCCGCGGCGCAGCCGCGCGCGGTCGGGTAGGCGACGACCTTGAAGTGGGCGGCCCTGCGCACGCGTCCGTCGGGCCATTCGGAGACCAGGTCCGTGTACGCGCCTTCGGCGAGGCCGAGGCCCTCGATGTCCGCCGGGTTGACCAGGACGACCCGGCGGCCGTCGTGGACTCCTCGGTAGCGGTCGTCGAGGCCGTAGATGGTGGTGTTGTACTGGTCGTGGGAGCGCAGGGTCTGCAGCAGCAGCCGGCCTTCGGGGATGTGCGGGACGACCATGTCGTTGACGGTGAAGTTGGCCTTGCCGGTGTGCGTGGGGAAGGTGCGGGTGTCGCGCGGTGCGTGCGGCAGGGCGAAGCCGCCGGGCGCGCGGACGCGGGCGTTGAAGTCCTCGAAGCCGGGTACGACGCGTGCGATGCGCTCGCGCAGGCGGTCGAGGTCGACGCCGAACTCCTCCCAGGGCACGTCGTCGTCGGGGCCGAGGGCGGCGCGGGCCATCGCGCAGACGATGGACGTCTCCGAGCGGAGCTCCGGCTCGCCCTTCAGCCGTCCGCGCGAGGCGTGGACCAGGCCCATGGAGTCCTCGACGGTCACGAACTGCGGGCCCGCCTCCGTGCGGTCCTCGTCCGAGCGGCCGAGCGTCGGCAGGATCAGGGCGCGCTTGCCGGTGACAAGGTGCGAGCGGTTGAGCTTGGTGGATATCTGCACGGTGAGGGCGCAGCGGCGTACGGCGTCCTCGGTCACGGGGGTGTCGGGGGCGGCGGCGACGAAGTTGCCGCCCATGCCGACGAAGATCCCCACCTTGCCGTCGCGCATGGCCTTGATCGCGTTGACCGAGTCGTAGCCGTGCCGGCGGGGCGAGGTCAAGCGGAACTCGGCGTCGAGCGCCGCGTGGAACGCCTCCGGCATCCGCTCGAAGATGCCCATGGTGCGGTCGCCCTGGACGTTGGAGTGGCCGCGTACGGGGCAGACGCCGGCGCCGGGGCGGCCGACGTTCCCGCGCAGCAGGAGGAAGTCGACGACCTCGCGCAGGGTGGGCACGGAGTGCTTGTGCTGGGTGAGTCCCAGCGCCCAGCACACGATGACGCTCCCGGACTCCAGGACCATCCGCGCGGCCTGCTCGATCTGTTCGCGGGGCAGCCCGGTGGCGGTGAGGACCTCGTCCCAGTCGGTGGTGCGGGCGTCCTTCTCCCACTCCTCGAACCCGAGGGTGTGCTCCTCGATGAAGGAGCGGTCCAGGACGGTGCCGGGGGCGGCGTCCTCGGCCTCCAGGAGCAGCAGGTTCAGGGCGCGGAACAGGGCCAGGTCGCCGCCGGCCCGGATCTGCAGGAACAGGTCGGCGAGCTTGGTGCCGGAGCCGACGACGCCGCGCGGGCGCTGCGGGTTCTTGAAGCGTTCCAGGCCCGCTTCGGGCAGCGGGTTGACGCTGATGATCCTGCCGCCGTTGTCCTTGGTCTGCTCCAGGGCGGCCATCATCCGGGGGTGGTTGGTGCCCGGGTTCTGGCCGGCGACGATCACCAGGTCGGCGTGGTGGATGTCGTCCAGGGAGACGCTGCCCTTGCCGACGCCGAGGGTCTCGACCAGGGCCGAGCCGGTGGACTCGTGGCACATGTTGGCGCAGTCGGGCAGGTTGTTGGTGCCCAGCCGGCGGGCGAAGAGCTGGAGTGCGAAGGCGGGCTCGTTCGGGGTGCGTCCGGAGGTGTAGAAGACGGCCTCGTCGGGTGAGCCGAGGGCGGCGAACTCCTCGCCGATGATCTCGAAGGCCCGTTCCCAGCCGACGGGCGCGTAGTGGGTGGCGCCCTCCTCGAGCAGCATGGGGTGGGTGAGGCGGCCCTGCTGCCCCAGCCAGTAGCCGGAGCGGCCCAGCAGGTCGGCGACGGCGTGCCGGGCGAAGAACGCGGGCGTGACCCGTCGGCGGGTGGCCTCCTCGGCCACGGCCTTCGCGCCGTTCTCGCAGAACTCCGCCTTGTGGATCTTGCCCTCTTCGGGCCAGGCGCAGCCCGGGCAGTCGAACCCGTCGTGCTGGTTGACCCGCAGCAGGGCGCGGGCCCCGCGTACGACGCCCATCTGCCGCTGCGCCATCCGCATCGCGTTGGTCACCGCGTGCACGCCCACCGCGTGGTGCGGGGGCGGGCTGATGCGCGGGCTGTCCTGGACGGGATCGGGCCCGGGGGCGCGGCCGGTCATGGTGCTGCTCCTCTGGTGTCGGCGCTGCCCCGCCGCGGGCTCACGGGCCCGGGGGATCTCAGCCCTCCCACGCTACGGCGGCGGCCGGGGCCGCCGAACGGGCCGGAGGTAGGGCCGTACGCCTGCCGAACGGCCGTGCGCGGCGCGCCGAAAGTCCATCGGCCCGGCCGGGACCGCTCACGGCGGGGGCGCGGCCTGGTGTGCCGGGACCGCGATCGACTGGGGGCCGCAGCGCAGGGGCCAGCCCTTGTCGGAGGCGTTCCCCGTGCGCACGCTGGTTTCGTGGACCTTGACGATCACCTGGTCGGGCGGGACGTCGCTGAGCGTCTTGGCATGGGCCAGGGTGCAGACGATCTGGCTCAGGGCCGTGATGTCGAGTTCGCCGGTGGCCACCGCCAGGGGGAGGTACACGTCGACGGAGCCGGTGCCGGCCGGGGCGACCGGGGGCTTGGGCAGCGGGGGCACGTGGTTGGCCAGGCCCCGGGCCCGTTCGTTCGCGGTCGGTCCTTCCAGCAGCAGGTCGAGGACCTGCTGCGGGGCGGCCGTGCCGGTGGCGGGGCGGGAGGCCTGCCGGATGCCGTACGGGCTGGCGAAGTACAGCCGTACGGGTCCTGCCCCGTCCCCCGCCATGACGGCGGTCGCGGGTCCGCCCTCGGGCACCGGGCCGGTGGGGGTGATGCCGCAGCCGGTGAGCAGCGCGGCCAGCAGGGCCGCCGCGAGCGGGGCGGGCACGGGTGGCGGCCTGCCGGGGCGCGTACGGCCGGCCCGGCGGGTACGGGGCCGCCCTGAGGGTACGGGGCGCCCGGAGGGTACGGAGCGCCCGGCGGGTACGGGGTGGTGGTGCGGGCGTACGGGTCATTCGGGGTCCTGGGAGAGGGGCAGCGTCAGGGTGAACAGGGCTCCGGAGCCAGGGGCGTTGACGGCGGTGAGCGTGCCGCCGTGCAGCCGGGTGTTCTCGGCGGCGATGGCCAGTCCGAGGCCGCTGCCCTCGGAGCGCGACCGGGCCGAGTCGGCCTTGTAGAAGCGGTCGAAGACGTGCGGCAGCGCCCCGGGCGCAATGCCGGGGCCGGTGTCCTCGACGGTGAGCACGGCCTGCGCGGTCCCGGGACGGACGCGGCCCCGTACGGTGACGGGCGGGCTGCCGTGGTGCAGGGCGTTGCCGATCAGGTTGGAGAGCACCACGTCGATGCGGCGGGTGTCGATCCGTACCGGCAGCGCCTCGGGCAGGTCGGTGACGATCCGCGGGTCGTCCGTCCAGCCGCGCAGCCTCAGGGTGGTGGCGAGGGCGGTGCGCAGGTCGGTGTGCTCGGCCTGGAGCTCGGCCCGGCCGGCGTCGAAGCGGGCCACCTCCATCAGGTCCTCCACGGTCCGGGCCAGCCTCCGCGTCTCCCCCGCCACCAGCCGTACGGCGTCGGCCGTGTCCGGTGGGAGCGTTCCGGAGTCGGCGTCCTCGTCCAGGACTTCCGTGACGGCCGTCATCGCGGCGAGCGGGGTGCGCAGCTCGTGGGCGACGTCGGCGGAGAAGCGGCGGGCGTTCTCCTCCAGCCGGCGCAGTTCCGTCTCGTTGCCCTGGAGTTTGGCGGCCATTGTGTTGAAGGTGACGGTGAGCTGGGCGAGTTCGTCGTGGCCGGTGACGTCGAGACGGGTGTCCAGGCGCCCGGCCGCGACCTGCTGCGCACCGTGGCGCAGGCGCCGGACCGGGTGCAGGACCCGCCGGGAGGCGAGCAGTGCGGGGACCAGCGCCAGTGCGAGCGCGGGCACGATGCCGACCTGGGCGGCGGTGACCAGCGCGGCGATGTCGGCGGCCTGCTCGGTCAGCGGGAAGACGGCGTACACCCGCAGGTCCGCGAGCTGTTCGCCGGCTGCGGGGGCGTCGGCGGACTCGGTCTTCCGGTCGGTGTCGGCGCTCACGGACTCGTTGCCGGACCCGCTCCCGGACTCGTTCCCGGACCCGTTGCCGGACCCGTCTCCGGACTCGCTCCGGGTGGCGGCGAGCGGGACGCCGACCGCGAGCCAGGGGTGCCCGGCGTGCTCGAAGCGCTGGTACGCCGATTCCCGCCCGTCCCGCCCGTCCCGCACGGTGGCCACGAGCGCGCCGGGCACCGCCGGTGGTGCGTCCGTCGCGCCCTGGGCGGCCGCGCCCGTCACGGGCGGCGCGTCCCCGTACGCGGTGGTGGTGGTCCAGCCCCGCGAGCCGCCCGCCAGATCCAGCTGGCGAACGAGGGTCCGCAGGTCCTCGGCGGTGGGCGGCATCCGCAGATCGGGAGCCAGGGAGCCGAGCTGGGCGCGCAGGTCCCGCAGGGCCGTGCTCTGGGTCCTGTCCAGGGTGGCCGCGCGGGCCTGGCCGAAGGTGAGCGCGGCGGTCAGCAGGGAGCCGAAGGCGGTGGCGAGCAGAAAGGCGATGACCAGGCGGGTACGGAGCCCGCGCACGGCCCGGAGCCGGCGGGGGCCGGAGGCGGCCGTACGGCTCACAGGGGACCGAACCGGTATCCGAAGCCCCGTACCGGCTGGACGTACACCGGCCGGCGGGGGTCGTCCTCGATCCGGCCGCGCAGCCGCATCACGCAGGCGTCGACCAGGCGCACGTCACCGTGGAAGGTGTACTCCCATACGCGCTCCAGCAGATCCTGCCGGTTGTAGACCCGGCCCGGGTGGCCGGTGAGGAAGAGCAGGAATGTCGTTCTAGGCCCGTGCGGACAGGCGCAGCAGGGCCCGGTTGACCTCGGGGGCGTGGGGGGCGAAGGCGCCGAGGTCGGTGGCGCGGGCGAAGGCGGGGTGGTCGCGGTAGGCGGCGAGGCGGTCCAGGGCGCGCAGGCCGTAGTAGCCGGACGGTTCCGGCGTGGCCGCGGTGTGGGTGGGGTGGGCCGGGTGGGCGGTTCCGGTGGCTGCGGCCGGGAGGATCCGCTCGAACAGGGTGTGGCAGGCGCGGATGCCGCGGAGCATGACCTGGTGGTAGCGGTCCTCGGGGCCGATGCCGAAGCGGTGTTCGGCCAGGACCGGGCCGGTGTCGATGCCGGCGTCGACCTCGTGGGCGGTGGCCCCGTACTCCGGATCCCCGTGCAACAGGGCGAACAGGACGGCCACGGAGGGCAGCCCGCGGTGCCGGGGCAGCAGCCCGTTGTGGATGTTGACGATGCGCAGGCCGTGGGCCCGGAGCAGGGGCTCGCGGAAGATCTGGCCGTTGTTGACGGACCAGACGATGCCATCGGTGCAGGCCCGGGCCAGCGTGCGGGCGTGGGCGTTGACGTCGGCCGCCGCCAGGTGGGGCGCGCCGGCGGCCGCGGCGTCCAGCGGGTCGGCGGAGCAGACCAGGTCGACCGGGTGGCCTCGGGTGGCCGCGTGGGTGACGGCCCGGCGGAGCAGGGCTCCTTCTCCTACGAAGATCATGCGGCGGCCTCCTCGCGGGCGGCGGCGGCCAGGTGGGCGCAGAGCCGGCCGAGCGTCAGGTCCCGTACGAGGCGGTCGAGACGGTCCGTGAAGCGGCGGGCCTGGGCGGGGGTCAGCAGGTCCGAGGAGACGGCGGTGACCATCTCGACGAGGGCCAGCGAATCGCCGCCGAGGGCGTGGAAGTCGGAGTCCGGCGACAGCAGTGTGCCGTCGACGCCGAGGATCTCCGCCCAGTGGTGCCGGACGCGCGCCTCCAGCGTGGTGACGGGTGGTGTGGGTGTGGTGCGGGCGAAGGGGTCGGGGAGGGCGTCGAGGTCGGTTTTGCCGCTGACCGTGCGGGGCAGGGCGTCGACCACGGTCACGTGGGCCGGGACGAGGTGCGGGGGGAGGGTGCGGGTGAGCTCCGTGCGCAGGGTGCCGGCCAGGTCGGGGTGGGCCGCGGGGCCGCCGGCGGGTGGCAGTACGTACGCGCAGAGCACGTACGCCGTGGAGTGCGGGCGGCGGCGGGGTACGACGACGGCGCGGTGGACGGCCGGGTGGGCTTCGAGGGCGGCGACGACCTCGGCGGGCTCGACGCGGTGCCCGGCGATCTTGACCTGCCCGTCGATGCGTCCGGCGAACTCGATGGCGCCGCCGGGCAGTCGGCGGCCGAGGTCGCCGGTGCGGTAGGTGCGGACGCCGTCGGGGGCGGTGGTGAAGGGCGAGGGGTGGGCCGGGGACGGTTCGTCGGCGGCGGGGTGCAGGTAGCCGCGGGCCACCTGCACGCCGCGTACGACGATCTCGCCGGTGCGGCCGGTGTCGTCCGGGCCGGAGCCGATGGTCTGGCCGTCGTCTGCGATGAGGTCGACCTGGGCGTACGGGCCGGGCAGGCCGATCGGGACGGTGGCGCCGGTCTCGGTGCCGTCCACGGTGTGGGCGAGCACGGCGACGGTCGCCTCGGTGGGCCCGTAGCCGTTGATCAGGCGGCAGCCGGACCCGAAGGCGGCGTGCGCGGACCGTACGGCGGCGGGGGTGAGGGGCTCGCCGCCGAGCAGCAGGGTGCGGAGCGGGAGCGGCGCGGGGGCGGCGCTGGCCGCGGGGGCGGGGGCTGCGGGGGCGGGGGCTGCGGGGTCGGAGCTGGTCGCGGGGTCGGAGCTGGCCGCGGGGGCGGCGGCTGCGGGGGCGGCGGCTGCGGGGGCGGCGGCTGCGGGGCCGGAGCTGCCTGCGGGGGCGACGCTGGCCGCGGGGCCGGCGCTGCCTCCGGCGGCGGGGGCGGCGGCTGCGGAGCCGGAGCTTCCTGCGGGGCCAGAGCTGCCCGCGGGGCCGAGGAGGGCCAGGTGGGAGGGGGTCAGCGCCAGGGTGTCCGCGCGGTGTTCGGTGACGAGTGCGCGGAGGGTGGCGGGCGAGGGCGCGCCGGGGGCGAGGACGGCCGTACCGCCGGCCGACAGCGGCAGGAAGAGGGGGAAGCAGGAGATGTCGAAGGCGTAGGAGGAGGCGAAGCCGAAGCGGGTGCGGTCGGTGACCCGGCAGACGGCGGTCATCCAGCGGACGAAGCCCATGAGACTGCCGTGCTCGATCTGCACGCCCTTGGGGCGGCCGGTGGAACCGGAGGTGTGGATGACGTACGCGAGGTCGCCTGCGGCGGGCCGTACTTCCGCTGCGGTGGCGATGGCTCCGTCGAGGAGGTCTTCGACGGTGAGGAGGGTTCCGGGGACGAACGGGGCCAGCTCCCCGGCAAGGTGTCGGGTGGTCAGGCAGAGGGCGGAGCCCGATCCCTGGAGGATCTCCCGGATGCGGGCGCCGGGGTGGTGGGGGTCGAGCGGTACGTAGGCCGCGCCCGCCTTGAGGATGCCCCACAGGGCGCACACGCCGGCCGGCGTACGGTCGACGACGAGTCCGACCAGGTCCTCGCGCCCCACCCCGCGCCATCCGAGCCCGGCTGCGATCGCGTCGGAGCGGCGGTCGAGTTCGGCGTACGTGACCACGCCCTCGGGCCCGTCGAGCGCGGGCGCGTCGGGAGTACGGGCGGCCTGCGCGCGGAAGGCGTCCACGACGGTGAGCTCGGCGGCGGCCGGGTGCGCAGCCGGGCCGGTCGGCGTCTGGGGGGCGGGGGCCGAGCTCCGGGGGGCGGGGGCCGAGGTCCGCGGGGCGGGAGCCGAGGTCCGCGGGGCGGGGGTCGGCGAGGCGTGGGTCGGAGTCGGCGAGGCGGGGGTCGCGGTCGGAGTCGGGGTTCGCGGGGCGGGAGTCGGGATCGGGGCCGGGGTCGGGGCTGCCGGAGCCTCGGGGGGCTCCGGGTGGAGGGACGGCTCGGAAGCGGTGGCCAGCCCGGTGCCGGAAGCCGGGCCAACTGCGGGCGGCAACGCCTCGACTGCGCCGCCCTCCTCCTCCGCCACCGCCCCGGCATCCGACCCACCCTCCGACCCGCCGCAGAACCCGGCCAGGCCCCTGCCGGTACCCGGCCCGATGCCAGAAGCCGGGCCATCTGCGGGCAGCAACGCCTTGGCTGCGCCGCCCTCCTCCTCCGCCGCCCCTGCATCCGACCCACCCTCCGACCCGCCGCAGAACCCGGCCAGGCCCCTGCCGGTACCCGGCCCGATGCCGGAAGCCGGGCCAACTGCGGGCGGCAACGCCTTGACTGCGCCACCCTCCTCCTCCGCCGCCGCCCCTGCATCCGACCCACCCTCCGACCCGCCGCAGAACCCGGCCAGGCCCCTGCCGGTACCCGGCCCGGTGCCAGAAGCCGGGCCATCTGCGGGCGGCGACGCCTCGACTGCGCCGCCCTCCCCCGCCGCCTCCGCCTCCGCCTCGGCCCGGAGGCCGGCCAGGGCCGTGTCCAGCAGTCGGGCCGCGCGCGCCGCGAGGTCCCGGCCCGCGCCGCGGACGCCGAGCGTTATCTCGGTGGCGTCGCCGGTCTCGGCGGCGACCAGGGAGAGCGGGACCAGCGGGGCGTGCACCGGGAGCGCGTACACCGTGGACGCGGTGAACCCGCCGCCGGAGAAGTCCGCCGGGTCCAGGCGGCCGAGGTGGGAGACGACGGCCGAGGCGAGGTGGCGGTCGGTACGGAGCGCCGCGGCCTGGGCGGCGCGCAGCAGGGCGGCGGTCACGGGCAGCGGCAGCGGGGCGAGCGCCGACTCGAACCCGACGGCCAGTTCGCGGTTCTCGGCCAGCGCGGTCAGCAGGCGGCTGTGCGCTGCCGTCCAGTCCTCGCCGGGGCGCAGGTCCAGGAACAGCGGCAGGCTCAGGTTGCCGGTGGCGGCGATCCCGGGGCGGTGGCGGCGCAGGTCGACCGGGACCATGACCCGGGTGTCGAGCCGGGCGGCGTCGGCCAGGGCCTGGGCGAGCCGGGCGGTGAGCGCGGGGTACCGGCCGGGCAGCGTACGCCGCAGCCACAGCGTCCGCACGGCGCGGCTGCCGCCGCCGCTGCGCTTGGCGGGGCGGGTCGGGCGGCCGCCACCGCTGGCAGACGCGAGTGGGCGGCTGCCGCCGTTGGCCGTGCCGGGCAGGCCGCGGACGCCCCTGACGCGGTCGGGCGAGAGGCTGTCGCCGTCGCCGTCGGCGGTGCCGGGCGGGCGGGCGCCACCGTCCGCGGGGACGAGTGCGCGGGTGCCGCCGTTGGCCGCGCCGAGCGCGCCGCCGACGCCCCTGGCGGGGTCGGGCGAGAGGCTGTCGCCGTCGGCGGGGCCGGCCGCGCGGGCGCCACCGTCCGCGGGGACGAGTGCGCGGCCGCCGCCGTTGGCCATGCCGGGCACGCCGCCGACGCCCCTGACCGGGTCGGGCGGGAGGCTGTCGCCCTCGGCGGGGCCGGCCGCGCGAGCACCACCGTCAGCGGGCGCGAGTGCGCGGCCGCCGCCGTTGGCCATGCCGAGCGCGCCGCCGACGCCCCTGGCGGGGCCCGGCGGGAGGGCGGCGCCGTGCGGGGAGTTGGCAGTGCCGACACCCCTGACTGGGTCGGGCGGCAGGCTGTCGCCGTCGGCGGGGGCGGGCGGGAGGCTGTCGCCGTCGGCGGGGCCGGGCGGGGGGGCGTCGCCGTCCGCGGGGGTGAGTGCGCGGCTGCTGCCGTTGGCCACGCCGAGCGCGTCGCCGACGCCCCTGGCGGGGGCGGGCGGGAGGGCGACACCCTGCGCGGAGTCGGCCGCGCCGGCGCCACTGGCGGGGGCGGGGGCGCCGCTGCCGTCCGCAGGTACGCGCGCGAGCCCGTCGCTGTCGGCATCGCCGCCGTACGCGGCGCCGGGCGCCCGGCCGCCGTTCGGCGGGCCGAGCGGGGAGCGGCGGGGCGGGGTCGGGGTAGGGCGGTGGGTGGGGTGGGTGGGGTGGGCGAGGTGGTGGAGGAGGTCGGTGTCGGTGGTCGGGTCGAGGGCGGGGCGGGGCGGTTCGCCGCGGAGGGCGCGGAAGACCTCCCGGACCCAGGTCAGCGCGCCGTGGCCGTCCATCACCGCGTGCGAGGCGCTGAAGGTGAGGGTGGTCGGACTCGCGTCCGTGCCGGGCACGATCAGGACTTCGCAGCCCGGCGGTTCCGTTCGGCGTGAGGGTCCGGCGGGTGACTGGACCGTGCCCGGCGCCGAGTCGGTGGACGTGTCGCCGGCGCGTGGTGCGTCGTACCGCACCCTCGGCACCGGGCCCTCGGCGGTCCACACCGCCCCGGTGCGCACGAGCCGCGAACCCGGGCAGGCCTCGGCGGCCTGGGCCAGGGCCGCCTGGAAGTGCCGGCGGTCGGGCACCCCGTCGCCCTCGACGACGATGCGCAGGGCCATGGCCCCTCGGGCGTCGCCGGCGGCGAGGTAGAGGCGCTCGGTGGGCGACACCGGGCGCCGGTAGGGGGTGGCGGCGGTGTCGGCGCCGGTGCCCGCCTGACGGGAGGTCATGGCTGCGTGGTCCCTTGTTCGGTGGGGTCGGGTGCGGTGCGTGGCAGTGCGGAGCAGGAGGGTTCAGCGGAATCGGTGGTGGTGGCGGAGGCGGCGGAGGCGTCCGCTCCGCCGACAGAGGCCGGTGACCCGGAACCGGCCGGACCGCCGGAAGAGGCCGGGCCGCCGGAAGAGGCCGGGCCGCCGGAAGAGGCCGGTCCGCCGGAAGAGGCCGGGCCGCCGGAAGAGGCCGGTCCGCCGGAAGAGGCCGGTCCGCCGGAAGAGGCCTGTGCGCCGACAGACACCGGGCCACCGCCGGAAGAGGCCGGTGACCCGGGACCGGCCGGGCCGCCGGAAGAAGGCTGTGCGCCGACAGACACCGGGCCGCCGCCGGAAGAGGCCGGGCCGCCGACAGAGGCCGGACCGCCGGTAGAGGCCCGTGCGCCGGAAGAGGCCGGTGCGCCGGAAGAGGCCGGGCCGCCGGAACCGGCCGGAGCGGACCGGGCGGCGGGCCACGCGGACCGGGCCGCGGGGCGCGCCGCCCGGTGGGCGGGCCGTGCGGCCGGACCGGCGGTCCAGGCCGTCACGCCGCCCGTCGCCGTCACCCACTCGCGCAGTGCGCGCAGCCCGTCGGCCTGGGTGCGCGGGGCCGCGTAGCCGAGGTCCGTGCGGGCGGCGGTGGTGTCGTACGTCGCCGAGCGGGTCAGCAGCGCCATCATGTAGCGGCTCAGGGGCGGGCTTTCGTCCGTACGGCCGCCCGCTGACCCGCGGCGGCGCAGGTGCCAGCCCGTCTCGACCGCCGCGGCCATCGCGCGGCCGAGGACGAGCGGGATGCGCGGGGCGGGCGGCGGGCAGTCGAAGAGGGCGCCGACCCGGGCCAGGAACGGCCACAGGTCCGTCTCCTCCCGGTCCCCGACGAAGTAGGCCCTGCCGCCGACCCGCCCGGCGGGGGCGAGCGCGGCCCGCAGGCAGGCGTCCACCGCGTTGTCGACGTGGCACAGCGACACCAGGACCCGTTTGCCGCCGGAGAGGTCCGGCAGCCGGCCCGCGCGCATCGCGGCGACCATGCGCGGCAGGAATCCGGCGTGGTCGCGCGGCCCCCAGATGCCGCGCGGGCGCACGGCGCACGTGGTGAACTCCGGCCCGTCCCAGGCCCGTACGTACTGCTCGGCGATCGCCTTCGTCTCGCAGTAGAGGTTGAACCAGCGCTCGGGGTACGGGGCGCTCTCGTCGATGCCGAGCCGGTCGCCCTCCCGTACCCGCATCAGCGCGCTCGGGCTGGAGACGAACACGAACCGCCGCGCCCCGGCCGACCGCGCGGCCGCCAGCAGCCGCAGCGTGCCGGTGACGTTGGCGGCCTCGAACTGCGCGCGGCTGCCGTGGTCGACGACCCGCGCCGCGCTGTGCAGCACGGCCTCGCAGCCGTCGGCCGCCCGCCCCAGCGAACCGCCGTCGGTGAGGTCGCCGGTGACAACCTCGACGCCGGGCAGGCCGCGCAGCCGTACGGCGTCGCCGCCGGGCCGTACGAGGGCGCGGACCTGATGGCCCTCGCGCAGGGCGCCGTCGACCAGGTGCCCGCCCAGGAATCCGGATGCCCCGGTGACCAGGATCCTCACAGGGACCGCCACCAGGTCGCGCCGTAGAGCATGGTGCGTCCGACCACGTGGGCGGTGCCGTGTCCCGCGGCCCGGCCGCGCGGCAGCGCGAGCGGGATCTGTGCGGCGTGGACGCCGACGCTGAGGAAGGCGTCGGCCCACCAAAGCCACGTCAGCACCGGGAGGTCGGGTACTCCCGCGGTGGCCGCCCACACCGCCCCGCCGACGAGGTACGCCCATCCGGCGAGCGGTACGATCCGCAGCGCCCGCCGGCCGGGGGACGACGCGGGCCGGGTCAGCCGGCGCTCGGCCCAGCGGGCCAGCTCCTCGCGGCCGATCTTGGCGTTGTGCCGGATGTCGACGGGGAACCCGGGGTGGCGCAGGAACTCCTGGAGGCCGGTGGTCGGGGCGTGGGCCTCGGCCATCGTGCGGAGTTCGGCGACCAGTTCCGTCCATGCCGCGGCGTCGTCGGGAGGTGTTCCGGTCGTCCCGGTACCGGTCTCCAACTCCACGCAGACGACGGGCTGTTGTGCTCCTGACGGGCCGATGCCGACCAGGGCGGTGCGCCGGACGAGGGGGTGGGCGTTGAAGACCCCCTCGCAGCGCACGGTGTGCAGGTCCCGGTAGGCGGTGCGGACCCGCTGCGCGGCGCGCCCGCAGAACCAGAGCCGCCCCTCGTCGTCGAGACGGCCGAGGTCGCCGGTGCGGTGCCAGAGCCGGGGGGCTTCGCCTTCGGGGCGTTCCTCGGTCACTTTGTGCGCGGCGTCGGAGTGCGGTGCGCGGTGGTAGCGCGGGCTGACGGAGTCGCCGTGGACCAGGATCTCGCCGACGCGCCCGGCGGGCAGGGCGGTCGTGGAGTCCAGGCGGGCGAGCGGGCCGTCGGTGACGGGGGCGATGAGGACGCGGGTGCCGGGGACGGGCCGGCCGACGCAGGTCCCTTCGCCGGCGGCGGCGCGGACGGCGGTGCCGCGGACGGCGGCGCCGCCGGGCTGGTGGGCGTCAGGCCGGTGGGCGTCAGGCCGGTGGGCGTCAGGCCCGTGGACGCCGGGCCCATAGGCGCCGGTCCCATGGGCGCCGGGCCCATGGGCGCCGGGCCCATGGGCGCCGGGCCCATGGGCGCCGGGCCCATGGGCGCCGGGCCCATGGGCGCCGGGCCCATGGG